>NZ_JAUQTZ010000070.1:0-31024 GCF_059803845.1 Rhizobium sp. UFLA01-1127
CCCGGACGCCTCTCGCGAGGAAGTCTGTGCCGCCGCGGCCGCTGCGCAAGCGGATGAGTTCATCTCGCGCCTGGAGCATGGATACGATACCGAGGTCGGCGAGCGGGGCGTCACTCTTTCCGGCGGCCAGCGCCAGCGTGTCGCCATTGCACGCGCCATCCTGAAGAATGCGCCGATCCTCCTGCTCGACGAGGCGACCTCAGCCCTCGATGCCGAGAGCGAGACCCTGGTGCAGAAGGCGCTGGAGGGTCTGATGGAGGGACGCACGACCCTCGTGATCGCCCATCGTCTGGCGACCGTTCTGAAAGCCGATCGCATTCTGGTGCTTGATCAGGGCCGCATCGTCGAGGAAGGCACGCATCAGAGCCTGATCCGCCACGGCGGCATCTACGCCAAGCTTGCGCGCCTGCAGTTCGATGCAGGCATCGAGGAGCACATGCTCATCGCCAGATAGCGATAACCGCGTAAATCGCACCAAATACAACTCTGTGGAAATAGTCTGGAATTTGAGCTAGGTTTTCAACGCCATCTCGCGCTGACGCGATTCTAGGAGACGAGAACCATGTATAAATTTGAAGTCTACAAGGACAAGGCCGGCGAGTTTCGCTTCCGCTTCAAAGCTTCGAACGGCGAAACCATGTTCGGTTCCGAAGGCTACAAGGCGAAAGCCTCCGCCCTGCATGCTATCGAGTCGATCAAGGCCCATGTCGGCGGCGCTGTCATCGACGATCAGACCGTCGCAACCGCATAATATCTCGCGTCACGCATTCGCTGCAAAGCCACTTACGGCCGGCTGCCCATCGGGCACGCCGGCCGTTTCGATTTTTGGCGACGAGTTTCAAAAAATCTTTTCGCGAGTGTCGAATTCGTCCCGGCACGCGGCTCATTCTATCGAAACGGCAGGAAGCCGTTTTGCCTGCGGTGTTGTATAGTCCGGCAATCAGCTTTGCAGGGCACACCGTCCGGCCATCGTCAAAACTGTAAATGGGAGACTTATCTCATGCAATATGCTTTGATCATCCGTGAATCAGCCGAGGATTTCGAGCGTCGCGCCGATCCGACCTATAAGAACGGCTGGATTGCCTATACCCAGGCCCTTGCGCAGGCCGGCATCATGACAGGGGGCGCGGGATTGACCGCGCCGGAGACGGCGACAGTCGTCCGTCGCCAAGGCGAGGACCATGAGGTCAAGGACGGTCCCTTCCCCGATGGTAAGGAGCAGCTTGGCGGCTTTTTTCTGATCGACGTGCCGGATCTCGATGCCGCGCTGGAATGGGCCTTGCGCATACCGATCTCCCAGCAAGGCTCGGTCGAAATACGGCCGCGATTGCAGATGTAACCATCATGACATTGGATGCCCGACGCGCTGCCGAGCAAGCGGCGCGTCAATCCTACGGCAAGCTGGTTGCTTTTCTCGCCGCGCGCTTCCGCGACGTGCCGGCGGCCGAGGATGCTTTGTCCGATGCGATCGCGGCAGCGTTGAGTACCTGGCCGGAACGCGGCATCCCCGACAATCCGGAAGCCTGGCTGCTGGTTGTGGCCAAGCGCAACCTCCTTCGCCGGGTCAGGCACGAAAATGTCAGGGTCGGAGCGCGCGACAGGATCATGATGGCCTTCGAAGAAGCGGAGGAGCGCATGAATGCCGACAATTCCCCCTTTCCGGACGAGCGCCTGAAGCTCCTCTTCGTCTGCGCCCATCCGGCCCTGGATCGCTCGGCTCACACGCCGCTGATGCTGCAATCCGTACTGGCCGTCGATGCCGCCACCATAGCCAAGGCATTCCTCGTTTCGCCGCAAGCCATGAGCCAGCGGCTGGTGCGGGCAAAAATCAAGATCCGCGACGCACATATTCCTTTTATCGTTCCGGAGCGGTCCGTTTTGCCGGACCGATTGGAAAGCGTGCTCTCGGCGATATATGCCGCCTATGGCCTCGGCTGGGATGGGGTAGACGGAGAGATCGGCAAACAAGGATCTCTTGCGGAGGAGGCCATCTGGCTCGGCCGCACTCTGCTTGCGACCTTGCCGCAGGAGCCGGAGGCGGCGGGCTTGCTGTCGCTGATGCTCTACAGCCAATCCCGCCGTGAAGCGCGGCGCGATGCGAATGGACGGTATGTCTCGCTCGACCAGCAGGAAATGGCCCTCTGGGATGCCGAAATGATCGCGGAGGCCGACAATCTGTTGCGAAAGGCCGGTGCATTCGGGCGTTTCGGTCCGTTCCAGTGCCAGGCGGCTATCCAGTCCGTGCATGCCGACCGGCGACGCTCCGGCGCGACCGATTGGCAGGCTCTCGCCAAGCTCTACGAGGCACTGATGATGATGGAGCCGACGACCGGCGCGCGCATCAGTCAGGCCGCGGTGATCGGCAAAGTCCGCGGCGCGAGCGCCGGGCTGGATTTGCTGGACCGGATGGCCGAGCGCGATATTGCAAGCTATCAGCCCTATTGGGCCGTGCGCGCGCATCTGCTTGCCGAATCCGGCGATATGGAGAAGGCCGCCTCCGCCTATCGCTCGGCGATCGGGCTAAGCAGCAGCGAGGCGGTGCGGCAATTTCTGCTGCAGCGCCTCGAGGCCATTTCGCCAAGGAACGGCTGACCGATTATTTTTCCGTCAGCTTCAGCTCGATGCGGCGGTTGGTAGCGCGCGCATCCGGCGTATCGCCGGGGGCGATCGGCTGGAATTCGCCGAAGCCGGCAGCGACAAGCCTGTCGGCCGGAACGCCCTGCGAGATCAGGAACTTGACGACGGCGATGGCGCGCGCGGACGATAGCGCCCAGTTATCCGGGTAGCGGCCGGTGCCCGAAAGCGGCACATTGTCCGTATGGCCGTCGACGCGCAGCACCCAATTGATTTCAGGCGGAATTTCCTTGGCGAGGTCGATAAGAGCTGCGGCAAGCTTCGTCATCTCCGCCTGTCCTGCCGGATTGAGATCGGCAGCGCCGGATGGGAACAGCACCTCGGACTGGAACACGAAACGGTCGCCGACAATGCGGATATTGTCACGGTCGGAAAGGATTTCGCGCAAGCGGCCGAAGAAGTCGGAACGATAGCGGTTCAGCTCCTGGACACGCTGCGCCAACGCCACGTTCAGCCGCCGCCCGAGATCGGCAATCTTCACCTGCGATGACTGGTCCTTGGCCTCGGATGCCTGAAGTGCGGCCTCCACGGCGGCGATCTGGCTGCGCAGGGCGGCGATCTGCTGATTGAGGAGATCGACCTGGCTGAGCGCCCGCGCGCTCACCTGCTTCTGTGCATCGAGTTCCTGCGAAAGGGAGCCGGCACGCTGTTCGGCCGCCTGGCTGTTGCCGGACCCGGCGGCGAGCAGTGTCTGCAGCCGCGAGCGCTCGCTCTCGGCCGAGGAAAGTGATGCCTGCAGATTGGCGACGGCATCCTCCAGATCCTGCTTGCCGCTCTTTTCCAGCGCCAGTTGCTGCACCAGATCGTTGATGCGGCTATTGAGGCGGTTGAGCACCTCGTCACGGCCGGAAATCTCGCGGCTGAGGATGAACTGGCCGACGACGAAGACCGTCAGCAGGAACATGATGGCCATCAGCAGCGTGGACAGCGCATCGACGAAGCCGGGCCAGTAGTCGACGCTTCTCTGGTGGCGTCGGTTGCGGGCGAGCGCCATGGCCTACTTGCTCCCGGTCTTCTCGATATGGCCGATACGGTCGGCGAGGCGATCGAGCGTGCGGCGCATCGATTTCGCCTCTTCCTGCTGTGCCTCGATCCAGTCGCGCAGCATCTGCTGTTCGTTGCGCATATTCTTGACCAGGCCCTGAATGCCCTCGGCAAGATTAGCCATGGCCGTCACCGAGCGCTGGCCGCCCCCTTCGTCGGCGATCTTGCGCAGATAGTCCGACAGCGCCCGTACGTCCTCGGAAGAAGCGCCCGTGGTGCCTTCAATGACCGGGGCGATGTCGGAGCCGACGTCCGTCACCGAGGAAAGCCAGTTTTCGAGTTCGGTATAGAAGCGGTTCTGCGCGCGGCCGGCCTGCAGGTCGAGAAAGCCGAGGATCAGGGAGCCGGAAAGACCGAGCAGCGAAGACGAAAACGCCGTGCCCATGCCGACCAGCGGGCCGGAGAGGCCCGTCTTCAGGGCGCTCAGAATATCGCCTGTATCGCCGCTGCCGGCATCGAGGCCTTGAATGACGTCGTTGATCGAGCCGATCGTGCCGATCAGGCCCCAGAAAGTGCCGAGCAGGCCGAGAAAGACAAGCAGGCCGATGAGATAGCGCGAGGTATCGCGGGATTCGTCGAGGCGCGTGGCGATCGAATCGAGAATGGATCGCAGCGTCGCCGTGGAAAGCTGCATCGCACGGCGGTTGCCCAGCAGCGCCCGCATCGGCGCCAGAAGCCGCGGATTGCGGCCGACCTTGTCCGCATTGCCGACGGCGCGGAAGTGATTGAACCAGCGAACCTCCGGCCTCAGCATCAGCACATGATTGAAGACAAGCAGGATGCCGACGGCCAGCACGCCGACGATCAGGCCGTTGAGGCCAGGATTGTGCAGGAAGGCGACCTGGGCCTGACGGAAAAGGATGGCCACGATGAAACCGACGATGACGAGGAAAAGAACCATCGTCCAGAAGAAGGCCATCGGGCTTGAGAGCTTGTAGGTGTAATTTCCCGATATGTTGTCGGTCGATCCGAGATCCGACAAATTTACATTTTCCATCACACGCTCCGCCACCGCATTTTCCGCAGGCGGAGACTAGAGCAACATTGTGCCGAATTGAAGAGACGGAAAGCACAAAACAGCCCGTTGGCAACAGACTGTTTTATCGCATGAAAGGCAGCCGAAGCCTGATCTATTTCGTCGGGATCGGACGCTTGACCACTTCGGCGAGCGCCTTCTGGATATGCTCGTTGCCGCAGATGATCGAATTCGTTCCGAGCATGTCGGTGCCGCCATGGAAATCCGAAACGAATCCGCCGGCCTCGCGGATCAGCAGAATGCCGGCTGCGATGTCCCAGGGAGACAGGCCGGTTTCCCAGAAGCCGTCGAAACGGCCCGCCGCTACATAGGCAAGATCGAGCGATGCGGAGCCGAGACGGCGGACACCGGCGACTTCGCCCATGACATGGCGCAGCTCGACCAGGAATTTGCCGTGATTGCCGCGGCCGAGATGCGGAACGCCGCAGCCGATGACGCTGTCCGACAGCACGCGGCGCGAGGCCACGCGCAGGCGGCGGTCATTGAGGAAAGCGCCGCCACCGCGTTCGGTCGTGTAGAGTTCGTCGGTCGCCGGATTGAAGATGACGCCGGCGACGATCTCGTCGTTGCGTTCCAGAGCGATCGAAACGGCAAACATCGGAATGCCGTGCAGGAAGTTCGTGGTGCCATCGAGCGGGTCGACGATCCAGCGATGAGCGCCATCCGTGCCCTTGACCTCTTCGCCTTCCTCACCGAGGAAACCGTAAGTGGGACGTGCCTTCAGCAGCTCGTCGCGGATGATCTTCTGCGCCTTCAGATCCGCCTGGCTCACGAAATCGCCCGGTCCCTTCACCGACACCTGCAGGTTCTGCACTTCGCCGAAATCGCGGCTGAGCGACTTGCCTGCCTTGAGGGCAGCCTGAACCATGACATTGAGAAGAGCAGAACGGGCCATCGGGTTTCCTTGGATAATGCAGAAAGCGCTGACCGGGCCTAAAAGCAGGCCCCGACTAAGCGGGAGCGTCAGCGGAAATAAAAGATTGGCGGCCTCAAGACCATAAAATCGAGTGAATTTCAAGTGGTGAGGCCACTGCACATGCAAACTGGCCTCATATCGGCTCCGAGCCGGTCGGATTTCACCTCGCCGCTACTGCGCGCGCCGATATTTGTTGGCCGCCTCGATGGCCGCCTTCTGCTGATAATCCTCGATACCCTGATAGAAATCCTCGAGCTCGGGATCCTTCAGGCCGGCGCGGCGGGAAATGACGTACCAGGTGGCAGCAGCCACCGGATCCTGCTTCGTGCCGATGGCGTTGATGTAGAGATGCGCCAGCTTGTTCTGCGCAACGACGTTGCCGCGATAGGCGGCGACGCGCATCCAGTTGAAGCCGTTTTCGAGGTCCTGCTTGCCGCCCGTGCCGTTGATAAGCCAGATGCCCATGTCAAGCTGCGCGGTATCGAAACCGGCATTGGCGGCGCGCGACAGCCACTCGCGGGCACGCGCCTTCTTTTCCGGCGGCAGGTCGGGAAGATTGAGATAGAGCTGCGAAACCGCATATTGCGCGTCGGCGATGCCCTGCTCGGCAGATTTTTCATAGTAGGGAAGCGCCATCTGCAGGCCCTTCAGACCGGGGTTTGCCGCGGTCAGCATCTGCGCCACGTTGAATTCGGCGGATGGCTGACCGGCTTCGGCCGCCTTCTTCATCCAGTCATCCGCCTTTTTCTGGTCGCGGGGCACGTCGTGCCCCTCCATCAGGATCAGCGCATATTTGAACATCGAAGTGGCGTCGCCACCCTCGGCTGCCTTGCTGTACCAGAACGCGGCATCCTTGGTATCGCGCTTGACGCCGAGCCCCTGCGACATCAGCTCGGCAATGAGCGTCTGCGCGGCAGGATCCCCGAGCTGCGCCCTTGGCAGGGCTCGTTGAAAAGCGGTCAGGTAATAGCCGCGCTGGAAGGCGCCATAGGCGTCGTCCGCCTTGCCCGCGTAGGGCTTTTCCGGCGGCAGATCGGGCAGCCTCGCCCCCATGCGCTCGAAGACGCCGACGCCTTGGGAAGGCTTGATGTCGCCGTCGGCCTTAGGCTCGGCGCCCGGCTGGATCTTCTCGTTCTTGAAAGTGCTTGCATCGGTGCCCAGCGGCCGCGTCACGATGCTTTCGTTGCGCGGTGGAGCGTCCGGCACGGCCGATTCATCGCCGGATTGCGCGCTGTCATCCGGCCGCGCGCCCTTGTCCGCCGGCTGAGAAACGCCCGGCAACGATGGATCGCCATTGCCCGATTGCGCTGCGGCCAGCAATGGAAATGCTGCAAGCCCGGCGGCAAGCACGGCAAGAAGGGATCGATGGCGGAATCGAGGCGTTGACGACATGAATCGCTATCAATCCTCAAACCGTGGCGCTTTTTCGTCCAGAAGCGCATTCACTTCCGCAACGATCGACGGGGCCCCGGCAGGATCGGCAAAGACAGCCTTATGCAATGCTACGAACTCCGCACCCGTCAGGGCCACTTCGAGCACAGACTTCGGATCGGTGCCGCCCATGACGATGCAGGGAATTTCGATCATCGAGGCCCACCATTCGCCGAGCGCCAGATTTTTCGGATGCGCCTCGGGCTTGATGTCGCCATCGAGCTTGCCGAAAAAAATATAGTCCGGCCGCAGCTCGCCGATCTCCAGCGCGCTATGCCGGTCGGTGGCACTGCCGCCGCCGACGATCAGCTTCGGCACGAATTTCTCGACAGCTTCGGTCAGCTCGGCGATATTGCCCGCGATATGCAGCCCATCGGCCTTGGCGCGGCCCGCCACGCGGCTGTCGCCGGCAATGAGCGCTGCGGCACCCGCGGCCTGAATGGCCGGCACCAGCTTTTCCGCATGTTTCTGGAAGGTGCTGTCATCGAGCCCATACTGGGGAATGATCACCGACGCGACGTCCCCGCCCCTGAGCGCATCGGCAACCGCCTTCGCCTGCTGCTCGATATCGGCGATGTCGGGAACGATGAGAACGAGGCGGCAACGATCTTCGGGCACGGTCATGCGAGCTTCCATGGTTTCGGCTTCCATCGTCAGCGATGGCGCACCGGTTCGATAATCGTGAGTAAATCCGTTAGCTCTCTCTGACAAGGGGCAGTGACCGAAACCGGCAGTTCGCGGCGGAGGACGGCCGCGGCGCGAACCTTCGCAGACGACCATCCTCACAATATATCATGCAGCGCACAATTAACTTGCCGCCATTGGGTGTTTGACGTAGCTTTCCGCCATGTCGACCATGGACCCTTTCGCAGCCATCGCGGACCCGAACCGGCGTCATCTGCTGGAGGAATTGCGCCGCGCACCCAAGACGGTCAACGAACTGGCGCTGGGCCTGCCGATCAGCCGCCCGGCCGTCTCGCAGCATCTGAAGGCGCTGCTCGACAGCAACCTCGTTTCCGTTACCAATGAAGGCACGAAGCGCATATACGCGGTGAACAGCCGCGGCTTCGACAAGCTGAATTTGTGGCTGGATCAGTTCTGGTCCTGAAGACGTCGTTTCAGGAAAATTGCGCCAACCCTACCTCCGACGCTATGAAGCTGGCGCATCCGTTTTGGCGGAAATGCTCTTCGATCCTGGCTGGGGAATTGCCTCGAGACCTTTCGATCTGCCTCTCTTGCTCCCAAGATCGATGGCTTTTTGAACTTTGGAGCCGTTGCCTCAGTGGACCGAGGAACGCAGACGTTGGATTTCGTCCTTGACCCGCAGTTTCCTGCGTTTGATGTCGGCTATTTCCGTATCATTGCTAGAGGGAGATGACATTGCCAGATGAAGCGCCTCCTCGAGCGCGACATGTTTCTTTTCGAGCGATTCAAGATGAGCTTGAACAGTCATATGACCCTTCCTTCCTCTTTAAGAGCCCTGACCATCCATTCGCCAAGGCTCTAGGTGTCAACCTTGCCACTGTGCCATAATATCGGGCCTTTGTCGAAGGCGAAAACGTGGCCCATAGGCGGCAAATTCGTGAAGAAGGATAACTTCCCGTTGTCGCCTTTTGGTGATAGGAGCTTGCGGGATTCAGGAGGCGGAACGAATACGATTCCGCGATATGCTGGGGAAATGAACATGGCCGATCAGGAACAGGCAGAAATCAGGCTGATCGTGGCGCGGCTGCGCCAGGAACACGAGGATTATGATGCCGCAATCAATGCCATGATCGAGACGGGCTGCGATGCCCTCCGTATCCAGCGCATGAAGAAGAAGAAGCTCGTCATCAAGGACAAGCTGACCAAGCTGGAAGATCAGATCATCCCCGATATCATTGCCTGAGGAGCTTAACGCAACGATGATGACCGAAAGACCGCCTGTCGCCATCATCATGGGAAGCCAGTCCGACTGGGAGACCATGAAAAATGCCGCGGACACTTTGGAAGCGCTCGAGATCACCTATGATGCGCGCATCATTTCGGCGCACCGCACGCCGGACAGGCTGGTGAGCTTCGCCAAAGGCGCAAAGGACGAAGGCTTCAAAGTCATCATCGCCGGCGCCGGCGGCGCAGCGCACCTGCCGGGCATGGCGGCATCCATGACGCCTCTGCCTGTTTTCGGCGTGCCCGTGCAATCCCGTGCCCTCTCCGGTCAGGACAGTCTCCTCTCCATCGTACAGATGCCGGCTGGCATTCCTGTGGGCACACTCGCAATCGGCAAGGCCGGCGCGGTCAATGCCGCCCTTCTTGCCGCCGCCGTCCTCGCCCTTGGCGATGAAGAGATTGCCGACCGCCTCGACGAATGGCGTGCCCGCCAGAGCGCGGCAGTCGCCGAATATCCGATGGACGACCTATGAACAAGACGATCGGCATCATCGGCGGCGGCCAGCTTGGCCGCATGCTGGCCATGGCGGCCGCACGCCTGAATTTCCGCACGGTCGTCCTCGAGCCGCAGACCGACTGTCCCGCAGCCCATGTTGCCAACGAGCAGATTGTCGCCGCCTATGACGACACGACCGCTCTTGCCGAGCTGGCAAAGCGTTGCGACGTCGTCACCTACGAGTTCGAAAACGTGCCCGTTGCGGCCGCCGAAGAGCTTGCCGCGCAGGTCACCGTCTATCCGCCGCCGAAAGCGCTGGAGATGGCGCAGGACCGGCTGACCGAAAAGAGCTTCATCAACGGCTGCGGCATCCCAACGGCTCGTTTCCACGCCGTCGGCAGCCAGGCCGATCTCGAAAAGGCTCTCGCCGATTTCGGCGGCCAGGGCGTGCTGAAAACCCGCCGCCTGGGTTACGACGGCAAGGGCCAGCGCGTCTATCGCTCCATCGCCGACAGCCCTGAAGGCGGCTATGCGGCATTGGGCAGCGTGCCGCTGATTCTGGAAAGTTTCGTGTCCTTCGAGCGCGAGATTTCCATCATTGGCGCGCGCGGCATCGATGGAACTGTCGCCTGCTACGATCCGGCCGAGAACGTCCATCGCAACGGCATTCTCCACACTTCGACGCTGCCGGCGGGCATTTCGGAGCAGACGGCTGCCGCAGCCCGAGCGGCCGCGGAAAAGATATTGACCGCGCTCGGCTATGTCGGCGTCATCGGCATCGAGTTCTTCGTGCTTGCCGATGGCAGCCTGATCGCCAATGAAATGGCGCCGCGCGTCCATAATTCCGGCCACTGGACGGAAGCCGCTTGCGTCATCTCGCAATTCGAGCAGCATATCCGCGCCGTCGCCGGCCTGCCGCTTGGAAAGCCTGACCGCCATTCGGATTGTGTCATGACCAATCTGATCGGCGACGACATCCTGGCGCTGCCAGAATGGCTGCGGCTTGACGACACGCTGGTGCATCTTTACGGCAAGACCGAAGCACGGCCGGGCCGCAAGATGGGCCATGTTACACAGCTTCTGCGCTGAGAGCAGCGGGAAAAAGCCCCTGACATGGTTGACAGAGCCGGTATGACAGGGTATTTGCTCCCCACCCTAAAGAGCGCGCCCTGAGCGCGCTTTTGATTGTTAAAGACCCGGGCGAATGTGACATTCCCCCTCAGAGATCGCGGATCAGAAAAATGAAGATCAAGAATTCGCTCAAGTCGCTCAAGGCGCGCCACCGTGACAACCGTCTCGTCCGCCGCAAGGGCCGCATCTACATCATCAACAAGCTGAACCCGCGCTACAAGGCTCGTCAGGGCTGATAGAGCGCGCGGCTCGGATCCTATGGATCGAGCCTCAGTTTTAATTGATCGCATCAAATTTGTTTTGATCTTCGACATTGGCGGGCTACTATGCCCGCCATGCGCGTTTTTGCTTTGTCATATCTAGCCCTGCCGATTCTGCTTGCCCTGACCGCCTCTGCGCCTCATGCGGTGCTGGCCGATGAACCGAACGTTGTGGAAAAGCAGAATCCCGGCGTTTCCTCCGGCAGCCTGTCGCCCAAGCAGCAGCTCGACAATCTGTTCATGGCGCTGAAGCGGCAACGCGATCCCGATCAGGCAAACCTTATCGCCGAGCAGATCAATGCCGAGTTCAACGATTCCGGCAGCGCCACCGTCAATCTCCTGATGCAATGGGCCGACAAGGCCATTCAGGACAAGCGCAATACCGCAGCCATGGACTATCTGGATCAGGTGATCTCCCTGAAGCCCGATTACGTGGAAGGATGGAATCGGCGCGCGACTCTCAACTTCGCCATCGGCGACTATCGCAAATCGATGGAGGACATCAATCAGGTCCTGCGGATAGAGCCGCGCCATTTCGGGGCGCTGGCGGGCATGGCGGCCATGCTGACCGAACGCGGCAACGATGCCCTCGCCCTCAAGGCTTGGGAGCGCTTCCTTGAAATCTATCCGGCGAATCGATCAGCCCAGGAAGAAGCAAGCAAGCTTTCGGAAAAGATTGCCGGCAGCCGGACCTGATATTTCTGAAACGCCGGCTTCTCCCTGTCACTGAAAAGTCGCCGGAAGGGATGAAAAGGCGAAACAACGCGCTAGATTAGTGGCTCAAGATATTTGATCCGTGCCGAAATGACCGATTTTCTGCTCGTCGCCATTGTTTTGCTCGTCGTCGTCGCCGCGGGTTTTTCCGCCTACAAGTCCCGCGCCATCGAGCAGGCCTACCCCAATATCGGCGAACTTACCGATATCGGCGGCTACCGCCTCAATGCCGTACATCTGCCACGCCCGAAAACAGCGGATTTGCCGGCGCTCGTCTTCATCCATGGCGCCAGCGGCAATCTGCGCGATCAGTTCGAAGCTTTTGCGGCGCCTTTGAGTGGCCGTGCCGAAATGCTGTTCGTCGACCGTCCCGGCCACGGTTACTCCGAGCGCGGAAGTGCCGAAAACGCCCTACCCTCGGGCCAGGCCGATGCTATCGCCAGACTGATGGAGAAACGCGGCATTAAGAGCGCCATCATCATTGGACACTCCTTCGGCGGCGCGATCGCCGCGGCCTTCGGCATGCGCCACCCCGAAAAGACCGAGGGCCTGCTTTTCCTTGCTCCGGCGACTCACCCTTGGCCGGGCGGTGTCGATTGGTACTACACGCTTGCCGCCACGCCCGTCTTCGGTTGGCTCTTCACCCAGCTCTTCGTAATTCCGATCGGCCTGCGTAGGGTCGAGACCGGCACGCTCAGCATCTTCCGCCCGAATGCGAGACCGGCGGACTATATCATGAAGACGGCGCCGGAGCTGGTGCTGCGGCCGCAGACCTTCCGCAACAACGCGATCGACGTGGTCAATCTCTTTGCCTACGTCTCCGCCCATGCGCCGCGCTACAGCGAGATCAAGGCGCCCACCGTGATCATCACCGGCGATAGCGACGAGGTCGTGCTGGAGGAACTGCATTCGCGCGGGCTCGCCCGGGACATCGCAGACGCAGAGCTCGTCACCATCCGCAATCTCGGCCACAAGCCGGATTATGTGACGACGGATGTGGCGATCGCCGCCATGGAACGGCTGGCAGGCCAGCCGCGTGACCTGTATGAGCTGGCTGCGCAGGCTGAAATACGCATCGCCAGCCTGACGGGGGAAGCTCCGCAGCCGAGCAGCGCCGTGTCTCAGGCCATCACCACATCATAGCCACGCGTATCCTCGAATATCCGGCTCTGCGGCACGGCCTCGACCGTCTGCCGAACCGCCTGCAGGATGATGGATGCCAATCGTTCCGTCGCCGGACTTGCTTCCGCTTCGGCGCGGTGCAGCACGAGATCGAGTTTCGGCAAAGCCGGCAGACCGGCCTCACCCGGCGCCAGTTGCCGCACCTTCGGCGGAAGGCCGAGCGGCGTGCGCAGCGCCAGACCGAGGCCTGCCGCCGTCGCCGCCCAAAGCCCTCCAAGACTCGGGCTGACAAAGGATATCCGCCAGCCGATGCCGGCGCGATCGAGCGTCTTCGTGGCGATGTCGCGCAGCAGGCATGGAGCTTCGAGCGAGGCCAGAGGCATGCTTTCGCCCCAATCGGCATGCCAATGCATCGCACCGCTCGCCGGGCCGACCCAGCAGAGCGGCACTTCGGCGACCCGATCGCAATGGGCCGTGCGGAAGCCATCGCTCCAGGCAAGCGCCAGATCGAGCTTGCCAGATGTCACACGCTCCACAAGCTCCACATTGCGCACCACACGCGCCTCAATGCGCACCTTGGGATGCGCACGCGCAAAACGCCCCAGCACCTCGGGCAGCAGCGTCTCGCCGAAATCCTCCTGCAAGCCGAGGCGCACCCAACCTTCCAGCTCCGTCCCGTGCAGTGCCGTGGCCGCCTCGTCGTTCAGGTCCAGCAGCCGCCGCGCATAGCCAAGCATGGTCTCGCCGGCCTCCGTCAGCGCCAGTCCCCGGCCCGCCTTGCGGAAGATCGGCGTGCCCGCCTGCTCCTCCAGCTTCTTGAGCTGGGCACTGATGGCAGAAGTCGAGCGTCCGAGCCGATCTGCTGCCCTGGCATAGCTGCCGAGCTCGATGCCGGTGACGAAGCTGCGCAGGACATCGAGATCGAAGACAATCTTCCGCATGGATAATCATCCATATTTTTGGGACTATAAATCCTGAATTATCTGATTTTCGGGACGATTATCTGCTGGCATTCTATGCTCGTCAAGTGACACGGAAACAGGAGCAATCCCATGCCATTCACCCGCATCACCCTTCTGCGCGGAAAGTCGCCGGAATATCTCAAGGCACTGTCCGACAGCTTTCATCGCGCTCTGGTCGAAGCCTTCGAAGTGCCGCCGACGGACCGTTTCCAGTCCATTCACCAGCTGGAGCCGCATGAACTCATCTTCGACCGGACCTATTTCGCCAGCAAGCCGCGCTCGGACGACTACGTCTTCTTCGATGTCGCTATCGGCAAGCCGCGCAGCACGGAAGTCAAGAAAGCCTTCTATCGCCGGGTCGCTGAACTTCTTGCCGATGCGCCTGGCGTTCGCGCCGAGGACATCATGATCACCATCACGACGGCGACACGCGAGGACTGGTCCTTTGCCGATGGCCGCGCCCAGATGATCGAACAGGTCTGAGAGACATGCCTCAAACCACCTCAACGCCATCGCCCGTTATCCATCGTGCCGGCACGAATATGCGCCCGTCGCCCGAAGGCATCGCAACCGCCTCTTTCCTAGTGGAGTCACTCGTGGAGAACGGTGAAAACGGCGGTCTCACAGCCATGCGCTGCGCCCTCGAGCCCGGCGTGATGACACACTGGCATACGCATCCGCATGGGCAGATCCTCTATGTTCTGTCCGGTGTCGGACTGGCCGAACGCTTCGGCGGTCCGGCCGAGGAACTGCACGCCGGCGACTGCGTCAGCTTCGCACCGAACGAACGCCATCGGCACGGTGCGGCGCCGGAAAATGCCTTTTCCTATATCAGCATCCAGGCGGCGCAGGATGGAAGCGCCGTGACCTGGCTGGAGGAATGACCGATGATCGCCATGCAATATAGCTTCCCCCTCCCCGCAGATTACGAGATGGCGATCATCGATCGCCGCATCCGCGAAAAAGGTCCCCTGCTCGACAATCTCGCGGGCCTGAAGTTCAAGGCCTATCTGACGGCAAGGAAGGACGATGCCATTATAGGGAGCCGGCAGAATCTCTATTCCCCCTTCTATGTCTGGCATGAAGAAGAGGGCCTGAGCGACTTCGTCTGCGGCCCCGGCTTTCTCGCCCTGACCGAGAATTTCGGCCGCCCGCAGGTCAACACCTGGATCGCATGGTACGCCGAGACGTCTGCGGATATTCGCCGCGCCAAATTCGCGATACGCGAGGTGGTCGCAATCGACGCCAAAAAATCGCTTGGCGAACTCCGCGCAAACGAGACGCAAGCGGCAGCGCAGGCCCTGTCGAACGGCGAAGCCCTCGCCTCGGTCGCCGCCTTCGAGCCGACGCACTGGACGCTGGTACGCTTCCGCCTGCTGGCCGAGCCGCCGAAAGATCCGGCTCGGCCAGGTGTCCAGGCCTACGACGTCGGGCATCTCTCGCTGCCTGGCATCGCTTGAAGTGTCATGGAGACAATCTCCTTGTTTCAAAGGACAGGCGGGCGCTTTATGGATGGAAAGTCTTTCTAAATCAGAAGAGTGATCCCTCCATGGTCGACATCGCAATGATCGAAGCCGCACGCACGCGCCTCGGCGGTCGGGCACGGCGCACGCCGCTGCTCTCCTCGCCCTTCCTTGATGAAATCGCCGGGCGCCGTCTATTCGTGAAGGCCGAATGCCTGCAGCATTCCGGCTCCTTCAAGTTCCGCGGCGGCTGGTCGGCGGTTTCGGCACTGGAACCGGCCGTGCGTGCCAGAGGCGTCATCGCCTTTTCCTCAGGCAATCACGCACAAGGCGTGGCATTGGCTGCAAAACTGCATGGCGTCCCTGCCGTCATCATCATGCCGGCCGACGCCCCGAAACTGAAGATCGCCAATACCCGCGCCTTCGGCGCCGAAGTCGTGCTCTACGACCGTATAAAAGAAGACCGCGACGAGATCGGCGCCCGCATCTCGAAGGAGCGCAGCCTCACACTCATCAAGCCCTTCGACGAACCGCAAGTGATTGCCGGCCAAGGAACGACCGGACTCGAAATCGCCGAACAAGCCACCGAGGAGGGCATCGAGGCCGCAAGCGTCCTTGTCCCCTGTGGTGGCGGCGGCCTGACCTCCGGTATCGCGCTGGCCCTCGAATCCCGCGCACCGGGCTTGAAGGTGCGCCCCTGCGAACCTCAGGATTTCGACGATACCGCCCGTTCGCTGGCTTCCGGCAAGATCGAGCGCAATGCCGCGCTGCAGGGCTCGATCTGCGACGCCATCATCACGCCGCAGCCGGGCAACATCACCTTTCCGATCCTGAAGCGCCTTTGCGGCCCCGGCCTCGCCGTGACGGACGAAGAGGCACAAAAGGCCATGGCGCTCGCCTTTACCCGTTTGAAAATCGTGGTTGAGCCGGGCGGCGCCGTGGCACTGGCAGCAGCGCTCTTCCACGGCAAGGATATCGACGGTGACACGGTGATCGCCGTTACCTCAGGCGGCAATGTCGACAGGGAAGTCTTCGAAGCGGCGCTGAGTCTTTAGAGCATTTCCGCTTTTCTTCGAATCGCGAAAACGCTCTATCCTCTTGTTTTTTTATGCATTCCGGACGAAAAACCGCTACCGCACTTTTCCTGGAAATGCTCTAATTCACGGCGCGGCGATAGAGCGCCAGCGACCCGGCAAGAGCCAAAAGCGCGCCGCCGCAGGCGCGCTCGAGCCATTTCGCCCCTTCCGATTTCAGGACGCGCACGGCCTGCGAACCGAAAACGGCATAGCCGAACATGACTCATGAAATCGAGCGCAGCAAAGATCGCACCGAGCACGATATATTGCTGCATCTGCGGCGCCGAGGGATCGATGAACTGCGGCAGGAAGGCCGAGAAGAAGAGATAGCCCTTGGGATTGGTAACCGCGACCATGAAGCTCTTCAGGCCAATGGAAAAGGCGCCTCCCTTCGATGGGTTCGCGCCCGCCTGCAAGGCACCGTCTATGCTTCCCTTCGAGCGCAGCATCATGATGCCGAGAAAGGCGAGATAGGCCGCACCCACCCATTTCAGAGCCGAGAACCAGAACTCGGAAGCAGCCAGCAGCGCCCCGAGGCCGATAGCGACGGCGCTGATCAGCACGGCATCGGAAAGAACGGCGCCGACCATGCCCGGCAAGGCGCGCCTGACGCCGAAACGCGAGCCGTTGGTCAGCGCCAGAAGCACGGTCGGCCCCGGCGTCGCGATACCGATGAAGGAAACGGCAGCAAAGGCGAGCAGTGTGGTGAGATGCATGATGTCCCTCCTCTGGAAGAGAGGAAGGTTGCATGTGAGGTGGTGGTAATCAAGTGTCTGCTTGCTTCCAGTCTGCCGCACCTCTGATACCCCCCTCTGTCGCTTTCGCGACAGAGGGGGGTGCAGCACTCCCCACAAACTCGAGCGTCGATGACACACTCCAAGCTACCCCTCCAATCCCGCATCCTTCGCCGCCAGCGCGCCGATCGCCGACCAATCCAGTTCCTCGCCGCCATGCGCAAGCAAGGTCAGGAACCGATCACGCAGCAGACTTGCCAATGGCAACGGCACGTTCAGCGCCTCGCCGGCTGCCAATGCCAGCCGGACATCTTTCTGGCCAAGCGGCGCCGTAAAGCCCGCCGGCTTGAACTTGCGGTCCGCGATCAGCCCGCCATAGGTCTTGTAGACGGGCGCATTGAACAGCGTCGAGGTCAGAAGATCGAGATAGGCATGCCGGTCGACACCACCCTTCTCGACCAGTGCCATGGCTTCGCCGAGCGACTCGATGACCGAAGCGATGAGGAAATTGCCGCTGAGCTTGACGAGATTGGCTGCCTTCGGCTCTTCCCCGAGCACGAATGTACGCTGACCGATGGCTTCGAAGAGCGGCATGACCGACCGGACGGCATCAGGCGCACCTGCTGCAGCAACGAAGAGCTTCGCCGCAGCAGCGGCTTCCGGACGGCCGAAGACGGGTGCCGCCACGAAACGCTGGCCTGCGGCCGCGTGCTCTTTGGTAAGCCGTTCGGACATGGCGACGCTGATTGTGCTTGCGGAAATATGAACCGCGCCCCTGCCAAGGTTTGCCAAAACGCCACCATCGCCATGAACGACGGCCGAAAGCGCATCGTCATGCGCGAGCATCGTGAATACGGCATCGCCAGCGCAGGCTTCCGCCACCGTTCCGGCAACCTTCGCGCCTTCGCTAGCCAAAGCCTCAGCTTTATCGCGCGAGCGATTGTGGACGGTTACCTCATGCCCGGCCTTGACGAGGTTGACGGCCATGGCGCTGCCCATTTGGCCCAATCCGATAAATCCGACTTTCACTGGCATATCTCCTTCTCACTCAGCCTGGGGGATCGCAGGCACTCCGCTTCAAGAAAAAACCCGCCGTCTTTCGACAGCGGGTTTCGGATGTTTCAGGGTGCTGCCGCAGTCAGATGTCGGCAATCACACGCCGGACTGGCCGTCCGAGCCGATATAGGCAATGCGCAGCATGTTGGTGGCGCCTGGCGTGCCGAGCGGAACACCGGCCGAAATGATGATGCGGTCGCCCGGCTTGCCGAAGCCTTCCTCGGCAACGATGCGGCAGGCATTGTTGACCATGTCGTCGAGGTCGGTCGCATCGTGCGTGACGACGCAGTGCATGCCCCAGACGACGGAGAGACGGCGCGCCGTCTGGATGATCGGTGACAGCGCCAGGATCGGAACCTGCGGACGCTCGCGCGAGGCACGCAGGCCGGTAGTGCCCGACGAGGTATAGCAGACGATGGCGGCGAGCTTCAGCGTTTCGGCGATCTGGCGTGCGGCGAGCGAAATCGCGTCGGCACCAGTCGCTTCTGGAAGTGCGCGCTGAGCATAGATGATGCCTGGATAATGCGGCTCGCGCTCGATGGTGCCGGCGATCGAGGCCATCATGGAAACGGCTTCGACCGGATAGTCGCCGGAGGCGGATTCTGCCGAAAGCATGACGGCATCTGCGCCTTCGAAGACGGCGGTTGCGACGTCGGAAACTTCGGCGCGGGTCGGGACCGGCGCGGAGATCATCGATTCCAGCATCTGCGTGGCGACGACAACCGGCTTGCCGGAGCGGCGGCAGGCGCGGATCAACTGCTTCTGGATGCCTGGAACGGATTCCAGCGGCATTTCCACGCCGAGATCGCCGCGGGCGACCATCAGAGCGTCGGAAAGCTCGATGATTTCCTCGATGCGCTCGACAGCCTGCGGCTTCTCGATCTTTGACATCAGGCCGACGCGGCCATGCGAGATCTTGCGGACTTCCGTCAGATCTTCCGGGCGCTGGATGAAGGAAAGCGCGACCCAGTCGACTTCGTTGGTGGCCAGGACGGCATCGAGGTCGGTGCGGTCCTTGTCGGTCAGCGCGCCGACGCCGAGCAGAGTGTCAGGCAGGCTGACGCCCTTGCGGTCGGAGATCTTCGTGCCCGAAATGACTGTCGTCACGATGCTCTTGCCGTCGCATTTTTCGGCACGCAGCGCCAGCTTGCCGTCGTCGATCAGCAGACGATGGCCGGGCTGCACCGATTCCAGGATTTCCGGATGCGGCAGGTAAACGCGCGTGTTGTCGCCGGGCGTATCCTGATTGTCGAGCGTGAAGGTCTGGCCAGGCTTCAGATCGACCTTGCCCTCGGCAAACTTGCCGACGCGCAGCTTGGGACCCTGCAAGTCAGCGAGAATGCCGATCGGACGGCCACAGCGGCTTTCGACGGCGCGAATGCGCTGGATCAGCATGCGCATCACATCGTGGCTGGCGTGGCTCATGTTGATGCGGAACAGGTCCGCCCCGGCCTCATGAAGCTTCTGGATCATCTCCTCGGAGGAAGATGCCGGACCGAGTGTTGCGAGGATTTTGACTTTTCGGTTTCGTCTCATCAATTCTGGCTTTCCTGGCTGCCCGGGGTATCGGAAAGCTGAACCATCCAGCTCGCCTGACGCCCCGTGTCGTATTCCTTGAATCCCATCTTCTGATAACCGCGAGCGTAGCAGTCCTTCACGCCTGGGATTTTAAATTCGTTTTCCGCCACGCACATTTCGACGTCGCCCGTCCAGCGGCCGCCGCGAGCCGCATCTTCTGCGTAGAGATAATAGTAGCGGGATTGGAGCGGCCCCTCGATCAAAGTGGCGCAGGTGTTGGCCGGAATCTGCCACCACCCTTCCGTTACCCAGCCTTCCTTGGCACGATAGCCGATCGCCACACCGACGAGGTTCTGCGTACCGTTGCATGTTCGGAAGTCGGCATGAGCGGCATCCGGCATGAAAAAGAAGAACGGCGCTGCCGCAGCAAGGATGAGGAAGGCGATTCGGGCTAGCGGACCTGACCGCTTAACGAAACGTGGCGCGACTTGGCTGGACACGGCTTCCAATTGGCTCCCGGTTGTTCGTTGTTGCGTCTTCTTGCGCTGCCATCCCATGAATGTCAACGCAACTCTAATCGATTATATTTTCTTCACGGCATGGTGACGGCACCAGGCGCCGCTCTCCATCCGATCGAAGCTGCAAACCTTGCACCTTCCATCCGCACATGCAATCAAACAAAGAGTTGAAAATTTCAATAATCGACAATCTGCATGACCGACTTCAGACCGTTTGAAATCATACCCGGCAATCGTGACAAAGGCATGGTCATTCTCGGCGATCACGCCATGCGCCATCTGCCGCAGCGCTATGGCAGCCTCGGCCTGCCGGAAACTGCCTTTTCCCGCCATATCGCCTATGACATCGGTATCGAAAGCCTGTGCCGCCATCTCTGTGCGCGGCTGGACGTACCCGGCGTGCTCGGCGGCTTTTCCCGCCTGCTGATCGATCCGAACCGCGGCGAGGACGACCCGACGCTGATCATGAAAATCTCCGACGGCGCAATCATATCAGGCAACCATCCGATCACGGACGAGGAATGGAATTACCGCATAGAGGCCTTCCACAGGCCCTATCACGCTGCGGTCGACCGGACGATTTCCGCGGTGGCCGAAACGACGGGCAAGGCACCTTTGGTATTCTCGATGCATTCCTTCACGCCGGCATGGAAGAGCGTGCCGCGCCCCTGGCATGCAAGCGTGCTCTGGGATAGCGACGAGCGTGCCGTCGCGCCGCTTCTTGCAAAGCTAGGCACCGATACCGATCTCATTATTGGCGACAACGAGCCTTACGACGGCGCCTTGCGCAACGACACCATGTTCCGCCATTGCATGATGAAAGGCATTCCGCACGCGCTGCTTGAGGTCCGCCAGGATCTGATCGGTGATGAAGCTGGGGTTGTCGAATGGGTCGACCGGCTGGCGCCGATCTTCGGCGAGATCAATGCCGATCCGGCTCTGCACGAATACAAACGCTATGCTTCGCGCACCGGCCCCTACGAGGCATGAACCGGCGAGCGAACCGAGGAGAACAGAAATGACCACGCTCACCAAGCAACAAGAGACCGAGCTCGAGGCCGCCGCGTTCCGCCGCCTCGTCGCGCACCTGCGCGAACGCAGCGATGTCCAGAACATCGACCTTATGAATCTCGCCGGCTTCTGCCGCAACTGCCTTTCCAACTGGTATCGCGAAGCGGCCGAAGAGGCAGGCTTGCCCGTCAGCAAGGACGAGTCGCGCGAGGTGATCTACGGCATGCCCTACGAGGATTGGAAAAACCTGCATCAGAAAGAAGCCTCGCCTGTGCAAAAAGCCGCTTTCGAGCGAAACAAGCCGAAAGATTAACCCTCCCTTCACCAATCCGGCTTGACCTTGCGCGCCATTCGCGGCACGTCAACTGCCCGATCGAATTCGAAATACCGCGCAGGCCGTGAAGCGATGAGCCCTATAGGGACACTCGATCTTATCCGCGGCCGGCTGCAAGCGACCCTTTGAGACCCTTTAGGAGAAGTGCATGGAAGAGAACAGCGTCGAGAACGTGGCCGCGGCGGAACTCCGCCAATTCATCGAGCGCATCGAGCGCCTGGAAGAAGAAAAGGCCGCGATCGCCAGTGACATCAAGGACGTCATGGGCGAGGCCAAGGGCCGCGGCTACGACACCAAGGCGATCCGCACCATCATCCGCCTTCGCAAGAAGGACGCCAACGAACGCCTGGAAGAAGAATCCATCCTGCAGACCTACATGGCTGCGCTTGGCATGGAATAAGCAAGGCCCTTCTCAGCCTTACAAGGCGATCAGGAGCCGGTTTGCCGGCTCCTTTCTTTTTGAGTGTCACTCGGCGAAAAGGCGATGGATCAATTCGGCAGCACTGCCCTGCCAGAGCTCGCCCTTACCGGTTCCCGACCAGAGCGACAGGAAATCCGGCGATCCCTTCGCCGTCGACGCACCGCGTATGTCCCGCGTGAACTTGTTTTGCGCCGGAAAGGGAAGAATGGCGTCAGGCTTCCCATCCATCTCATTCATGAAGCGGTTCTCGATGCCGCGCGCGAAGCGGCCCGAAAAGGCGCGTGTCGTCCGCGTTCTGCGTTCCGGCGTTTCGAGCAGCTTCTTGCGATAGGGCGCGGATGTCCCGGCTTCCGCGCAGGCAAGAAAGGCCGTGCCCATCTGGACGGCCTGCGCGCCCGCCTGCAGCGCCGCCCGGATATCGCTTGGGGTCATGATGCCGCCGGCCGCGATCAGCGGCAAACGAATGGTGCCGACGCATTGCGCCAGGAGATCGCGCATCCCGATTTCCGGATCCGCTGCCCTGGCGTCGAAAATGCCGCGATGACCACCCGCTTCGAAGCCCTGCAGCACGATCGCATCCACGCCGCTCTCTTCCAGCGCCCTCGCCTCGTCGAGCGCCGTCGCCGTGCCGATCAGCGGGATACCAGCCTTTTTCGCTTCTCGCACATGGTCGGCCGGCAATAGGCCGAAGACGAAGCTGAAACAGGCCGGCCTGATGCGCAGAACGGCCTCGAACTGTGCATCGAAATCCTCCTCATAGGGAGGAGAAAGCTGCGGCGAAGGCAGCTCCAACTCCTGGCGATATCGTGCGGTCGCGGCCGCTGCGCGCTCAACCCGATCGGCGGCTACCTCCGGGATCGAATGCGGAATGAAGAGATTGATCGAGAAGGGTTTATCCGTCCGCTGCCGCACCTGAGCTGCAAAGGCTTCGAGGGCCGCGGCATTAAAATAGGCGCCGCCCATGGCGCCGAGCGTGCCGGACGCCGAAGCCGCCGCCACCAGATCCACCGAGGTAGGACCGCCCGCCATCGGCGCGACGATCAGCGGATGCTTCAAACCAAGTCGTTGAAAAAGATCGCTGTCCGTAGGGGCAGACATGTCCGGCTTCCTTTCAGAAATGTCTGTTCAGATATGCATGCAACATAGGTGCCGTACCGCAGCTTCCCAGGCGAAACCTTGCGGAAACCCGCAGGTCCATCAGCTCCGCTTGAGCCCGGCGGAAGAGCATACTGCGTTTCCCGCCGGGTATCGATCGCCGTCCGGTCAAAGCTTGACGTGGATTGCGCGGCTTCCAGCTTAGAACAGGCGGTCGAGCCACTCATTCTTGTCCGGCGCGCGGCCGAACTGGATATCGGTCAGTGCGGCCTTCAGACGGAGCGTGGTGGCACCGGCATTGCCGTCGCCGATCGTGAAGTTGTGCTTGCGGCCCTTGACCGTGCCGATCGGCGTCACGACAGCCGCCGTGCCGCAGGCGAAGGATTCGCGCAGACGTCCGCTCTCGGCATCGGCCTGCCACTGCTCGATCGAATAGGGCTCTTCGCGAACGGTGAGGCCCATGTCGCGTCCCAGCTTGATCAGCGAATCGCGGGTGATGCCCGGCAGAATCGTGCCTGTCAGCGGCGGCGTCTGCAGCGAGCCGTCGTCGAAGACGAAGAAGATGTTCATGCCGCCAAGCTCTTCGATCCAGCGCTTTTCGACGGCATCGAGGAAGACGACCTGATCGCAGCCTTCACGCTGGCCTTCGGCAAGCGCGGAAAGGCTTGCGGCATAATTGCCGCCGCACTTGGCAGCACCGGTGCCGCCGGGAGCAGCGCGCGTGTAATTCTCGGAGACCCAGAGCGTAACGGCAGATGCGCCGCCCTTGAAATAGGAAGCAACCGGAGAGGCAATGACACAGAAAAGATAATCGGTGGCCGGCCGTGTGCCGAGCGCGGCTTCCGAACCGATCATGAACGGACGGAGGTAAAGCGATGCGCCTTCGGCGGTCGGAATCCACTCCCGATCGACCTTGACCAGCTCGCGGACGGATTCGACGAAGACCTTTTCCGGCAGCGGCGGCATGGCCAGCCGCTCGGCCGAATTGTGGAAGCGCTTCGCGTTGGCGCTCGGACGGAAGAGCGCCGCACCGCCGTCCGGCAGGTGGTAGGCCTTCATGCCTTCGAAGATTTCCTGCGCATAATGCAGCACCACGGTCGCCGGATCGAGAGCCAGCGCCTTGCGCGCCTCAACCTTGGCGCCATGCCAGCCACGATCCTGCGAATAGCGGATCGTCACCATATGGTCGGTGAAGACACGGCCAAAGCCCGGGTTCTGCAGCAGCGCTTCCCGCTCGCTGGCCGTCGCGGGATTGGGGTTTTTATGGATGTCGAAGGTTAACGTCTCGCCGTTGCTCATGGCTCCTCCAATGCTTCTCTTGTCGCGGCTCACGCCGGCCATCTCCCGAAGGATGGTGTAAATCAAATCGGGTGGTATTTGATTGCGTTTACGCCTGTTCCCACGCAAGTTTAAGAGTGATTTTCATAAATTCGTGGGGCAAATCGTCATTTCGCGCCCGCAAGTGAGTTCGCGCTCCTTGTCAAGCTCGATCATAGCGCTTTCGCGACCGCCTCTGCGGCAACAACGCCGCTTTCATAGGCGCCGTGTGCAGTCGAGTATCGCGACCGCGAGCAGGCTTCGCCGGCAAAGAACAGACGATCGTTGCAAGGGGCAGCCAAGACCCCGCGCAGATCCGATGCACCAGGTGTCGCATAGGAATAGGAGCCTCCCACGAAGGGCTCGCTAGCCCAGGCAGACATGACGAGAGGCGAGAGTTTCGCACCGATACCGGCACCGAAGACGCGCTTCAGCTGCTCCACCGAGAAATCAAACATGGCATCGATGCCCCGCCGCTCGAGATCGAGCGCAAGATCGGCGGCGAAATAGGCTTCGATGAGAGGGGCGCCGAAGGGTTTGAGCTGATAGGCGCCTGTCCGGCGGCTATGCTGCGATCCCATCGCATGAGTATCGTCGGGAAACATGTCCGGTTCGGCGATACGAATGAAAAGCTTGTTTGCCAGGCCAAGCGGCAGGCGCGACGCCGCCTCGATCTTCTCCGGCAGCGGCGGCCAGAACGCAATGCGTTCGGCAGCCAGTACATTTGTGGAAACGGTGGCGATGACAGCCCCGGCTCGCAGCTCGCCCTTGCCCGTCGAAAGCACGATATGGTCGGCGCCGCTGTGGTCAACGCGACTGACCTCCACGCCGAGAACGGTCGGCACCGGCAGGCCATAGGTCGCCACCAGCGTTCCATAGCCTTGGCGCACACGCCAGTCCGGACCAGGACCGGGATCGTAGCGGCCAAGATCGATCACCGAAGACTTGTCGAGCTCTCCCCCGGTCATGAACGCGCCGACGGCGTAAATCCTTTCACGCCACGGATCGTCGGGCGACAGCATGATCGAGAGATCCGCGTCTTTGTCGCCGTCATAGTCGTAAACGCGTTCGAAGAAGCGGTTGACGGCCGCACCCGCAGCCCTTGCGCCCGGATCGTCCTGCTCGAGCCGGCGGCCGCCGTCACTCCAGGGCGCGGGGGTACGATCGACAGTCAGGCCGACCTCTTCGGCGATCCCGGTCCAGGCATTGGTGCGGGCGCCATGCAGCCAGCCGCAGCCAAGATCGAGTGCGGCAGCATCGGTTCCGAACGGATGGATCGAGCGAGCGCGGCCGCCGACGCGATCGGAAGCTTCGAGCAGCACGACCGAAAGATCGGGTCGGAGCAATTGCAGACGCCTGGCCGCAGCCACGCCGGCCGCTCCGGCACCGATCACGGCAACATCGACCTCGCCGCCTTTCCAGGATTCGATGGGCATTCCAATTCCTCTTCGCGCGAGCGCCGGAGAATGATCCGGCCGCGCGACCTTGGCTGATATGAGGCTCGCCGACCCGCCAGCGCAAGCCCCTGCAATCATCTGTAGCCGACCTCGGCGCGGCATGTAAACGGGCACTTCGATGGGGATACCAATTGCCGCATTGAGCTGAAACGACGAATGTCGTAGGTGCTTCATCCAAGCTGGCAACGGGGAAGAGATCGTGCTGAAGCGGATCTTCGCAACAACGCAGGGACTGATGCGCATTCTATGCGCCCTCACGTTGATGTCCGTCGGCTTCGCGCATCATCCGGCCGTTTCCAACGCCGCCGAACTGCCTCTTCTAGAGCTTGCACAGTATCGTTTGCCGGACGGAAGCCTGCCGGTCATCTGCACCACCGAGAAGACGCCTGACGGCAAGGAACACGGCAAGGCCTATATGCCCGGCTGCGAGGCATGCCGCATCTCCGTCGCAGCACTCCTTCCCCACCCGCCGGCAGCCGTATGCGACCGTCTCGAATGCGCGCGGCAGGATATGATCGCTCCCGAAAGCGCACGATTCCGCCGACAGCTTTATCCGCCCAATAGCGGACCACGCGCGCCCCCTGCTCTTCAGAGCCTCGTCTGAGCCTTTTTCGGGCGAAGACGGCGTAGCGGGCTCACGGACCGCATGTCGCTCTGCGGCGGATCAAATCGGCATCCGTTCCCTGCAGGCAACTCCCCTTCTCATGAAAAGCCTCGCGGCGGAATTTGCCGCAAGGCGCACCACTCCCTGAAGGAAACCGATCATGAACCGATTGATATACCATCGCGCTGCCTTCGGCCCCGACACTGCCGAAATGGCCGATATTGGCGCCGCTTTTCAAACCGAGACGTATACCTCTGGAGGCGACGATGCCGACGCAGCTCAATAAGACGGCGGCCGCGCGTCGCGCCACTTTCAAGCGTCGCCTGGAAACACCGATGTTCACGAAGGAGTGGTCCATTCCGGCGATATTGACCGTCTTTCTGCTCGGTGTCTGCGGCCTGATCGCCTATTTCACATGGACCCTCATGCCGCCGTCGGCGGCAGTACAAAATCGTGCCGGCGGCCCCTACACGCTAAGCGACGGTAATGACCATCCCATCGTGGATTCCGCGCCGAAAAAACAGCAGTAACCGACAGCCCAGAATTTGCCGCGGCCACGACCGCGCAAACAGGAAAGGAAAACCGAGATGCCTCGAATGAAGACGCTGCTCCTCGCTGCGGCCATGGCGAGCATTGCTCTCGCGGGCCAGGCCCTTGCGCACGCCCATCTCAAATCCTCGGCACCCGCTGCCAACAGCACCGTCAAGCAGGCGCCTTCAGTGCTCGATCTCAGCTTCACTGAAAGCCTCAACCTGAAATTCAGCGGCGCGACCGTGACCGGACCGGACAAGAAGACCATCAAAACCGGTGACGCCGCCTTGGCGGATGGCGACAAGACGCTGACGGTGCCCGTGAGCGACAAGCTCGCTCCCGGTACGTACACGGTCGAATGGCATGTGCTCTCGACCGATGGCCACAAGACCAACGGCAGCTACAGTTTCACCATCACACCGTGATCTAGCCGGTCCGAGAAGGCCGGCAATTGCGGACGATCGATCTGCCCGCTATCCGACGACGCATTTCTTGACGAAATGCAGCCAGCTGTCGTTGCGCCGGATGGTCGCCCGCGGCAGGCCGAAAGGGTCGTCGCCCGTCCGCGCCCGGCCCCTGCGGGTTGTGGTTGCGGCGCTGTAGCCGGCTTCATAGGTCAGCACGCGATCGAGCGGCGTTTCATCGCCATAAGGAAAGCAAAAGGACGAGACCCCCTCATCGAGCAGATCCTCGAGCAGTTCGCGCGAGTGCGCGATCTGGCGACGCGCCTCTTCCATCGGCAATTGCGGCAGATGAACATGGTCGAGAGTATGCGACCCCACCTCGTGCCCAAGGCTGTGCCAATGCCGCAGCTGCTCGGCCGACATGCATGGCGAATGTGCGACGCCAAGCGGCGTATCCCAAACGTTGCTGCCGCCGATCTGGTTCGCCACCACGAAATTCGTGGCGGTGAAGCCATACTCCTGCAGCACGGGCAGGGCATTCTCGTAGACGTTGACATAGCTGTCGTCGAAGGTGATGGCGGCAACCTTGCCGGCCTTTTCGCCCCTGATGTAGGGCATGGCCTCACGCAGCGACATGCCCTGAATTCCGAGCCTTTTCAGCCACCCCATCTGACGATGGAAGGCCTCTGGATGGACGACCATGCTTCTGAACGGCGCCTTGCGCGAAGGCGGCACCGCAATCTGATGATATGCGAGGATGGGAACAGCCACGATGTATCGTCTCAGATGTAGCGGCGCGAGCGAAGGGCGATTTTCGCGCGATAGAGCGGCCGCAAAACCTCTCTGGAAAGGGTTTCCATCAACGTCTTGCTGCTTTTGATGGTGCTGCCGCCGAGCTGCGGGGAAATCTCACGGACACCGCCCGGCAGGACCGTCAGCGGGAACACATGGGTAAACCAGCTCATTTGAATGGTCGTATCGACGGGCCGGTCGAAGACGGATGTCACCTCCAGCAGCCGGATTGCGGCGTCGCGGCTGACGAGCTGGGCCACCATGCCCAAGCCGATGCGCGTCGGCTGAATGACATTGGTCTCTCCGTGAGTGAGAACGCAACTGCCATGTTCTTTTCCCATGCGGAATGGGAAGCGGATGAACGAACCGGGCTTCAGGCAAGCCTTGGCTGCGGCAAAAGCGGCATGGAACGAATCATCGATCTCGACGTCGTCCTCGAAGACAAGACCTGCATCGATACCCTGCTCGACAATCGCAGCCCATGCTTTTCGATGGGACAGGAAACAGGCGATCTCACCCATGCTCATCGCAAATGGGTAGTACGGCTTCTGCAGCCGGCGGCGATAGACGCGATCCGTCTCGGCTTCGGTCAGCACACGGCCGTCAACGGCTTCGATGATCTCCGTGGATACCGGAAGTTTTGCAACAAGCCTTTCCACCTGCGGCAGGCGATCGCGAGCCCGGTCGAGATGGACGATAAAGCCGCGAATGACGGGCTGGCTCGGCTCATCCGCACCGGCGGTCGATTTGGACGCTTGGTCGAACTCGAATCCCGTGTGAGATCCTTCGAGCGGCATCGCTGAAGACCGGTTGAATTCGCGGCTTTGCATTACGGATACCTCGGTCATATTTCGCGAGGCTCTAGCAACCGTGAATGAATGCGGCATTAGGCAAACCTGAGGCGAAACTGAAGATGGTTGCTTTCAGCCGGTCTGAACAACTGAAAGAAGGGTGGATAGGCATACCGATAAGACCATTCGTCATCTTGTCGTCAACCTGGCGGCCTCATTCAGCCAAGTATGACGCTCCCATTTTTCCCAACTGAAGTTCTGCAAGTTAAACATTATATCAAACAAGATGCAATCTCATAAGTTGTAAACGTGGGGCTCTCGGTATATGAGCCGCCTGCCAATGCGCCCTTTTGGCCGGTTGAAGCGCACACAAATTCCGCATTGTCCATGATCTCTGTGAGATCGCGCTCCAGCTTGCCGTTGCCGATTATGATTTGCCATTGCCCGGCGAAATGAACGAAAAGAAGCCCGAAGAGGCTCCTGAGAGCGAGATGACGACCATATGACCTCGGCCTACTCGACCGAATTGAACTTCTTCACCTGAAGAAAATTCACCGCGGTCCCGCTGAAGCGCTCGGGATCGATCGAGGCCGTCTGAACCTTGAATCCGTCGGTATAAACGGCGGTCGGCTGAGCACGAAGCGTCGGGCTTACGAAACGCGGCGCCTTGACAGGGCGGTTTACGATCTCGACACGAGCTTTTGCGATCGCCCACTGCGAAATCATCTTCTCCGTCAGTTTCGGCGCAGTCGTCACCGTGGCGTGTCCGGCATCGGCATCCGCCGCATCCTGCTTGCTCGGCCTTGCGCCCTTGGCTGCAATACCTGCGGCAATCGCGCGTTCCTGCGGCGTCGGCGTTTCGAAATTGTCGCCGAAGCGATGGCTGCCGGCCTTCACCTCGTTGCGGATCGGCGCAAGCGCAGCCACCTGCATCGGCATCTGCTGAGCCGGCCGCTGCTGCGGCAGGACCGCCGCGATCGCCTGCGCCGCATCATTGCTCATGGCACTACCATTGCCCGAAGGCGGGAGCTGATCCTTCGATGCGACATTGTTCAACGGCGGCGCCACCGGAACGGCATTGTTCGCATCCGCTCGATCGGGCCGGCTCTGCTCCAGGGCCGCAACGACGGAAGGCGAGAGCGCGCCTGCATCGGCCTGGTCGTCGATCGCTTCCTGATCGGCATCGGCGGAGGCCAGAAGGTTTTCGGCAATTTCAGGACGCTGCGCCGGCACAGGAACGGCGGCAAGCTGTCCCCTCATGTCAGCTTCGGCAGAGGCCAGTTCGGCATCGCCGGGCGCGCGGCGATCCAGCAAGGACGGCACCGGCACATGATAGGAGCGAAGATCGGCATATTGCTGCTGATCGTCCGCATTCGGCATGGCAGCGGCAAGCGCATCCTGAGCAGCGTTACGCGAAGGCGAGACGAGAGCGGAAGCAACATCGCTGCCGGCAGGCTGGTTTCCGAAGGCCGGGCGAACCTGCGGAACAGGAGCGTTCACGCTGGCAACCTGAACCTGGACAGGAGCTTGAGCCGGGCTATCGTCGCCTTCGTCACTTGCGGCCGGAGCCGGCTGACCCTTGGGGGTCGCCGAAGCGACAGCCACCGGCGCCGCAGTCGTGCCGCTATCGGCATTGTCCTCTTCCTCGTCGGCACCGCCGCCACCGAACAGGCGGGCAAAGAAGCCGCGGCGCGGCGACGAAGAGCTTGCAATCTGGATATTGTCCGACGACATCCGGCGTTTATAGTCGGCGACTGCTTCCTGGTAGCCAGGCAACGGCCGTCCGTCCGCTGGTATATGCATCGTCTTGCCGTTCGGGAACAGACGGACGAGATCCTGACGATCCATGCGCGGCCATGCGCGCACGCCGCCGACGTCCATATGCACGAAGGGCGAACCGGAAGTCGGATAATAGCCGACGCCACCCACCTGCAGCTTCATGCCGATTTCGCGCAGCTTGGAAAGCTTGACGTCCGGGAGATAGAAATCCATCGCGTTTCCGAGCATGTGCTGGCTCTTCTTGGCAACGCCGGTATGGGCAGAGCGTGTGCGCAGCATCTCGTTGGTGCCGGGAGAACGGAACCCGCAGATGACGTAGATGAATTCGTGCGATCCGCTTTCGCGGTAGGCTTCCCAGATGAGATCGAAAAGCCGCGGGTTCATCTTGGTCGGCTGATTCTTGCGCCAGTCGCGCAGGATGCGGTTCAGCTTCTCCAGACCGTCCGGATCGAACTTGCCGTTGCGCTTGTAGGTGATGACGGCCTTTTCGCCGGTGTGGACGTAATAG
>NZ_JAUQTZ010000071.1:0-30827 GCF_059803845.1 Rhizobium sp. UFLA01-1127
CTGCGGCGGCATTGTAGACCTGAACATTGGCCCAGCGGTTATAGTCGGCAAGCATCCTGAAATGTCTGAGCATATGCGTCTCCTTCATTGGTGGTGGTGATGATATCGCGAAGTTCGGCGATGGGCAGCCGCGTCACCGTCCCGCGTATCGCGAATCGGCCGCGAGGACTGTGACAGCAGCGTGAAATTGGGCGATCCCCCTTGTTTTCGGAGTTTGGGGCAGGTAAACACCGCCCACTTTTCTCTGATTACAAGGAACGGACCCATGGCGATTGAACGTACTTTTTCGATGATCAAGCCGGATGCGACGAAGCGTAACCTGACCGGCGCCATCACCAAGGTTTTTGAAGACAACGGCCTGCGCGTCATCGCCTCCAAGCGCGTCTGGATGAGCAAGCGCGAAGCCGAAGGCTTCTACGCTGTTCACAAGGAACGTCCGTTCTTTGGCGAACTCGTTGAAGGCATGACCTCCGGTCCGACCATCGTTCAGGTTCTGGAAGGCGAAAACGCCATCCTCAAGAACCGCGAAATCATGGGCGCAACCAACCCGGCAAACGCTGACGAAGGCACGATCCGCAAGACCTTCGCCCTGTCGATCGGCGAAAACTCCGTTCACGGCTCGGACGCTCCGGAAACGGCCGCCGTCGAAATCGCTTACTGGTTCGCCGAGACCGAAATCGTCGGCTGAATCAGCCTCTCAGCGAAAGCGCTGAACGATTTGAAATGACTTATGAAAGCCGGGATCGCATCCCGGCTTTTTTCATGCCTGCCGCAACAGGCTCCCTCTTCCGGCAAGCGGGGAGAGAGGACTACCTTACCGCTGCCTTTCATGCCGGACAAGCGGCATCATGCCCGTAATCGATACTGCCGTCCCCTTTGAAAATATCCGGATTGGCAGTGTAAGCCGGGCCGACGACGAGCGGTCTCGTCGGCAGCACGGTCTGATCGAGATCGGATTTGACCTCCGTTTTGATGGTCTGGATCGTCTTGTCGCTCGCATCCACCAGCCTGATCGAGACCGAATACGGGCGGTCCTTGCGCACGCAGCGCAGGTCCGGGCTCTCCAGGGTGATCTTGTCCCAGAAGGAATAGATCTTCTCGTGGGTGACAAGCGGATCGCCGCCCGCGGGGTTTTCGAACTCCGTAACCGCCGTCGTGCCGTCGGGAATGGGGGCGATCTTCTTGAGCGTGATCATATAGGTCGCGCTTGCCACCCGGTAGTTGAACACGAAAAGGCGGCCGGTGAGTTCCGTCGGACCTTGATCGTCCTTCCTCTGGCAGCCGGCTAGTGCAAGGCTGGCGATAACGCCAGCGCCGGCCGCCATCAGCATGATCCTTGATATTGTCATGGCGCAGTCTCCTCCTTCTTGCGCCGGTAGTGCCGGCTGGCCTTGGCTCGGTTGCCGCAGACCGCCATGTCGCACCAGGCTCGGCTTTTGTTCTTGCTGCGGTCGATGAAGAGCCAGCCGCAGTTGCGGCAGATTTTCATCCGTTCCGGATCGGGCATGGCGATGAGCCGCAGCGTGGAATGCACCGTCGCGGCATCGAGCCCGTTGGTTGCCGCGCGCTTCAGGACTTTCGCCAAAGCGGCAAGCAGATCTGCGAGCAGCGGCTCTGCGGTCTCGCCGAGAATGCGTGCCCGGAAGTATCGATCGATCATCTCCCGCAACGAGATGAAGTCGCCCCTGTTTTCTCGCCGCACCGGCAGGATATCGCCGAAGAGCGCCCGTTCGGCGCAGAAATTGACGGCTGCTTTCGGAAAACTGTCCATCTGACCCGCCGCTTCGAAACGGTCGATCCGCCGTTCGTCGTCGTGGCGCAGGATCACGCTGTTGGCGACATCGAGTGCAAGCGCGCCTCCGGAGAAGCGATGTGGGGTCCAGGAAAAGCTCATGCGAAAATTATAACTGGTAAAATTGATTTTGCCAGTTACTATTTGTTTGTTCCTCGGAGGGGTCGATGGCCTATCTTCTGCAGCAGTTGGCGAATGCCGTTCCGCTCGCCGCGCTCTATGCGGCACTGGCTTTCGGCTATTCCATTGCCTTCGGGGTCATGAAGCGCGCTGATATCACTTACGGCGCGCTTTTCGCCTTTGCCGGCCAGATGCTCGTGCTCTTTACCGATGTCGGCTACACGAGAATGTATCTGATCCTGCCGGCCGCTTTCACCTTCGGCGTTGTCGCCGCCGTCAGCTATACGCTTGGCACCAGCATCCTCGTCGGCCGCGTGATCATGCTGCCGCTGTCGCGAAAATCGCCGAATACCATCATTGTTGCAGCGCTTGGCATGATGATCACCCTGATGGAAACTGCGCGATTGGCCTCCAATACGCGGGGCGTCTGGCTGCCTCCCATGCTGAACGGCACCGTCGTCTTCTGGGATAGCGGCGATTTCCGCGTGACGCTCACCCAGATCCAGCTCCTCAACACAGCGCTGATGATCCTTGTCATCCTTGCGGGCGCCTATGTCCTCAGATTCACGGGATGGGGCCGCATCTGGCGGGCGGTGACCGACGATGCTCTGGCCGCCGAGCTCTGCGGTGCCAGCGCCAACCGCGTCTTTCTCTTAGCCTATGTCGCTTCCGCCCTGGTCGCAACCATCTGCGGCCTGCTGGCCACATCCTACTACGGAACGATGGATTTCGGGGCAGGGCTGATGTTCGGGCTCAAGGTGCTGATGATCGCGGCGGTCGGCGGCTATTCCGACCCGCTGAAGTCGGCGGGCGGGGCGGCCCTCCTGGGCCTCGCCGAAACCATGTGGGGCGCCTACGGCCCGTTCCTGTGGCGCGACTTCGTCATGTTCTCGCTGCTGGTGCTCTTGTTGGTGCTGAGCCGGCGGGAGCGGATCGTGCCCTGAGGCCTATTTGTTGCCGGCCCATTTGTCGCGGGCGGCATCATCGGCATCCTTGGCCGAGACCCAGCCGCCTTCCGCGCCGTCCCTGCCGTGTTCCTTCTTCCAGAAGGGCGCGGAAGTCTTCAGGAAATCCATGACGAAATTGGCGCCGTCGAACGCCGCCTGCCGATGCGGCGCCGCGGCAATGACGAGCACAATATTCTCGCTGGGCGCGATCTTGCCGTAGCGGTGGATGGCGGTCAGGCCAAGAAGTTCGAAACGCTTGATGGCGAGATTGGCGATACGGGTGATCTCCGCCTCCGCCATGCCGGGATAATGTTCGAGTTCGAGTGCGCCAAGCGTTCCAGCCTCATCGCGGCAAAGCCCGGTGAAGGTGACGACCGCGCCGATATCGTGGCGTCCGTTCGTCAGCCGGTCGATCTCGGTTTGAAGATCGAAATCTTCGCGTTGAACTTTGACGAATGGTGAAATCATCGCAATTTCCTTGATCGACCTTTCAAACAGGCTGACGAAGCCGCTCGGCCCTTCGCTCTTGCTCAGGGCGTTCGTCGCTTCAATCGATTCACTGGATCGATTGCTCGGGCTTCGCCCGATCGCTCCTCACCCTCCCGTCATGGGCGGGAAGAGGCCGATCTCCCGTGCTCCGGCGATTGGCTCGTCGTGATCGGCATGCTCCATGTTGATTGCGACGCGGATCGCCTGGGGGAATTGAAGTGCCGCCTCGTATTCCTCGCCCAAGCCCTTCAAATGACTCAGGAGATCGCCGACGGTCACGACATCGGCGGGAAGAGAAATCTCCTCTTCCGCTTTGCCGATCCGCTCGCGCACCCAGGCGAAATAGACGAGCTTGGTCATCATTCTTCATCCACGACATGCTTCAGCCCGGCACGGAAATAATCGTAGCCGGTGTAGATGGTCAAAAGCGCTGCGATCCAGAGCAGGCCGATGCCCATCTCCGTCGTATAGGGTAGCACCTTGTCGCCCGCCGGCCCAGCCAGCAGGAAGGCGATGGCGACGAGCTGCGCGGTCGTCTTCCATTTCGCGATGCGCGTCACTGGAACGCTGACCTTCAGAGCCGCCAGATATTCGCGCAGGCCTGATACGAGGATTTCACGGCAGAGGATGATGATGGCGGCCCAGAGCGACCAGCCGGCAATGGTGCCGTCGGCTGCCACCAAAAGCAGAATCGCAGAGACCAGCAGCTTGTCCGCGATCGGATCGAGCATGCGGCCGATATTCGAGGTCTGGTTCCAGATGCGCGCGAGATAGCCGTCGAGGAAATCGGTGACCGAGGCGATGACGAAGATCCAGAGCGCGACCCAGCGAGCAAAATCGGAGCCTTCCAGCTTACCCTCGATGAAGAAGCACAGAACGATCAGTGGTACGCAGAGAATGCGGCCGTAGGTGAGCAGATTGGGGATGCTGTAAGCACGCGAAGCCATGGAAATCGTTTCGTTTCTGTTGTCTCGGCGGATCGCAGTGAGGCTCGATTTCGGCTCTCAGCGTTCTCCGTGCATTTGATTGTCTTGATCCTCTCCAAAAACCGCTTCGCACTTTTTGGGATCAAATCCTAGATGATGGTTTGGCGACCTTATCGTCAATATTGTTTCTGTTTTTTCACCGCCATTGCGTGGAATTTGCGACCAGCTTTTCTTATTTCGCGGCGTCCTCGTGAAAATGGTTGTAGACCTGCCGTGCTACGGCTTCGGAAATGCCTTCGACAGCCATCAGATCGGAGAGGGCGGCGCGGGATACCGCCTTGGCTGTGCCGAAATGCTGAAGCAGTGCGCGCTTGCGCGAAGGGCCGATGCCGCCGATCTCGTCGAGCGGGTTCTTCACCATTTCCTTCTTGCGCCGGGCGCGATGCGAGCCGATGGCAAACCGATGGGCTTCATCGCGCAGGCGCTGGATGAAATAGAGCACGGGATCGCGCGGCGGCAGCGTGAAGCTTTCGCGCGAAGGGGCGAAGAAGCGCTCGCGACCGGCATCGCGGTCGACGCCCTTGGCGACGCCGATGGCGATGACGCTGTCGGTGATCCCGAGCTCCTCGAGAATGGCGCGCACGGCCGTCATCTGTCCTTGGCCGCCGTCGATGAGGATGATGTCGGGCCAGGCAGGGAACGGCTGGTCGGCCGCATCCGCGCCGGAGGCCTCAGCGGTAGCGCTGCGATCGGGCTTGCCTTCTTCCTTCAGCAGCCGGGAGAAACGCCGGGTCATGACCTCGCGCATCATGCCGAAGTCGTCGCCGGGCGTGATGTCGGTCGATTTGATGTTGAACTTGCGGTACTGGTTTTTGACGAAGCCTTCCGGCCCGGCGACGACCATGCCGCCCACCGCATTCGTGCCCATGATATGGGAGTTGTCATAGATCTCGATGCGCTGCGGCACATAGGGAAGCTGGAACGTTTCCTTGAAGCCTTCGAGCAGCCGCGATTGCGATGCGGTTTCCGCCAGCTTGCGGCCATGCGCCTCGCGGGCATTGGCAATGACGTGCTCGACCAGATCGCGCTTCTCGCCGCGCTGCGGCACGAGGATCGAGACCTTGTGGCCGGCCTTCTCGCTGAGCGCCGCGGCCAGCAGTTCGATTTCCTCGACCGTCTCCGATAGCAGGATCTGCCGCGGCACGGGCTTGTCGTCGTAGAATTGCGCCAGGAACGCGTTCAGCACTTCGGCGCCCGAAAGCGACGGATCCGCTTTCGGGAAATAGGCGCGGTTGCCCCAGTTCTGACCGGTGCGGAAGAAGAAGACCTGGATACAGGAAATGCCGCCCTCGTGGTGGATGGCAAAGACATCGGCCTCTTCGACGCCGGCTGGATTGATGCCCTGATGGCTCTGCACATGCGATAGTGCGGCAAGCCGGTCGCGAAAGATCGCGGCGCGCTCGAAATCCAGATCCCCGGCGGCGGCGTTCATCGCCTCGGCCATATGCGCCTTGACGTTCTGGCTCTTGCCCGAAAGGAAGTCTTTCGCCTCCTGCACCAGTTCGCCATAAGCTGCATCGCTGATCTCGTGCGTGCAGGGGCCGGAACAGCGCTTGATCTGGTAGAGCAGACAGGGACGCGTGCGCGTTTCGAAAACGCTGTCGGCGCAGGTGCGGATAAGAAAGGCGCGCTGCAGTGAATTGATGGTGCGGCCGACGGCGCCGGCGGAAGCGAACGGCCCGAAATAGTCGCCTTTGCGGGCGCGGGCGCCGCGATGCTTGAAGATGGCCGGCGCGCGATGATCGCCGGTGATCAGTATGTAAGGAAAGGATTTGTCGTCGCGCAGCAGAACGTTAAAGCGCGGCCGCAAACGCTTGATCAGATTCGCTTCCAGCAGGAGCGCTTCCGTCTCCGTGCGCGTGGTGACGAACTCCATGTTTGCAGTTTCGCGCACCATGCGGGCAATGCGGTTGGAATGGACCTTACCCAATGCGTAGTTGGAGACGCGCTTCTTCAGGTTCCGCGCCTTGCCGACATAGAGCACATCGCCGCTTTCGTTGAACATGCGGTAGACGCCAGGACTGTTCGGCAGCCGCTTGACGAATTCGGCGATCAGCTCCGCGCCGCGAAGCCCGGTCTCGTTTTTTCCGCCCTCGTTCCAATCGACGGGCGCAACAGGGGAGACGGCAGCATCGCCTTCCACCTCGATGTCGTCTTCGATATCGTCTGATTCGTCGTAGAGAACGCCGCCATCGGGCAGCTTTCTTCCATTCATTCTGCACTCTCCGACACGTCTGGCGTTTCCCAGGCAAGATGCTGGCCGCCATCGAGCGCTATCATTTGGCCCGTGATCGAGGGCGTGTCAAAAAGAAAGCGGATGGTCCGGCCGAATTCTTCGAGCCCCGGCGCCGCCTTCAATATGAGGCCGTCGATCTGTGCTTGAAAGTCCTCTTCGCTCTGCCGCACGCTGCGCACCGTCGGGCCGGGACCGATGGCATTGACGCGGATGCGAGGGGCGAAACTCTGTGCCATCGTCTGTGTCGCCGTCCAAAGCGCTGCCTTCGACAGCGTATAGGAATAGAAGCGTGGATTCAGCGCCCAGACCCTCTGGTCGACCATGTTGACGATCAGGCCGGGATAGGGCTCCGGAAGCAGGCGGACGAGATCGGCCGCGAGGATCGAAGGTGCACGCACATGCAGGGCGAAATGCGCGTCGAATGCCTCGGCATCGAAACGGTCGGCGGAATCGCCGAGAAAAGCCGATGCATTATTGACCAGCAGATCAAGCGGCCCGAGCTCTGCCGCGGCTCTTTCGACAAGGGTTGAGGTCTCGTCCAAATCCTGCAGATCCGCCTTGATCGCAATTGCCTTCCGGCCCTTTTGCCGCAATTCCGCCACGATTTCCGAGGCTTCGGCGAGGGATTGGTTGGCATGCAGCGCAACCGCGAACCCATGGGCAGACAGATCCTCGGCTATTGCCCGGCCTATTCTTTTGGAAGCGCCTGTTATCAAGGCGGTGCGTAGTTTTTCCTGGCTCAAGATCTCGCCTTTTTCTCGTGGTTACCCGATCGACGATCATATAGGGCGTCGATACACCATATGAAAAGATGTGCGATCGAATGGCGCTCTTGAGGTACCCTATGTAAAACTTGAAATATATTTAGATAAAAATAAGTATACATGGTTTAACCAATGATTATGGTTAATAATTCATCTGTTGCGGTGAAGCAACATCGAAATTCAGCCATGCCTGTGCCACAATGATATCATATTTTGGCTCTTCCAATTCCTCATTTGCCATCCAATTTCAGCATCGATCCGGGAGGGATATGTTTTAATTGCTCGTGGCGCTTCGAAGTCAAGGACAGTAAGCGAGGCACACGGGCCTGAAAGGAGAAAAGTATGCGTACTCTTGTCACCACCCTCATGGTTTCCGCTTTCGCTCTCGGCGGCTTTACCGCAGCCCACGCCGCTGACGCTGTTGAGCAGGTTCCGCAGCCGCCCGTCGCCCAGGAAGCACCTCCGGCCGTCAACAACTGGTCCGGCTTCTACATCGGTGGCGAAGGCGACTGGAACGCTGGTCACTTCAACCGCACCGGCAACACCTATGCCTTCGGCGGTGGTGCCTTCACCGGTTACAACTGGCAGCAGGGCCAGATCGTATACGGTATCGAAGGCGACCTGGGTTATGCCGACTCCGAAACCAGCCGTAACGGCTTGACCACCAAGAACGGTGTCAACGGCTCGGTTCGCGGTCGTCTCGGTTACGACTTCAACCCGTTCATGCTGTACGGCACGGCCGGTCTGGCAATCGGCCAGAACAAGCTCGAAGACGCTACCTCGTCTGAAAGCAAGACGGCTGTAGGTTACACGGTCGGTGCAGGTGCTGAAACCTTCATCACCAACAACATCACGGCTCGCCTCGAATACCGTTACACCGACTACGGCAAGAAGACCTTCAACCTCGACTCCGGCAGCTTCTCGCGTGGCTTCGACGAGCAGAGCGTCAAGGTCGGTATCGGCGTCAAGTTCTGATAATTTGATAGCATAGTCTGACGAAGAAGCCGGGGTTTGCGCCCCGGCTTTTTTGTCTGCGTCGTTAAAATCGCGCCGCATGAGATAAGCATTTCCAGGAAAAGTGCGTAGCGGTTTTCCGTCCGGAATGCGTTTGGAAACAGGGAGATAGAGCGTTTTCGCGATTCGAAGAAAAGCGGAAATGCTCTATGCCGCCGACCGCTGCCGGGCCGGCGAAATCAACCCTGCGGCTTCATCCCCGGATAGTCCGGAAAGTGTTTCTCGAACTTGCGCGCCCAGTCGATCAGCCCCGCATGGTCGGCTTCCCATTGGCCTTCGAAGCGAAGCTGCAGGTAGCCGATGAGGGCGGCAAGGGCGAAATGGCCACCATGCAGCTTCTTGCCGATCTTCGGCGGTTCGGCATCGAGATGGGTGAGGGCGCGGCTCACCTTTGTCCACTGCCGGTCGATCCAGGGCTGGTGCTGCTTTTCCATTTCGCGAAAGCGGCGCTCGTAGACGATCGACAGAAGGCACTCGTTGGTGCCGTCGATCAGCGCTTCCAGAACCTCGATCTCGGTACGCTTGCCCTTCTTCGAAGGATAGAGCCCGCCTTCCTGCCGATCGAAATAATGCATGATGGCGCGGCTGTCGAAAATGGCTTCGCCATCGCCCGTGAGCAATGTCGGGATCTTGCCGAGCGGATTGTTGTCGATGAGAAGTGTCGGACCCGCATTCGTGTCGACATGGATTTCCTCGAGCTTGATGCCGAGATGGCGAGCGGCCATGCGCACCTTGCTGGAGAAGGGGGAGGTGGACGAGCAAAGAAGTCTCATGAAATCACCTGTGGGATATGCATGTGAAAAGTCTCAATGTTCGCCGCGCAGCCAGAAGGCGCGCTGCGAGGCGAAACGGTCCTGCGCCAGAATATCCTTCAAGGCCGGCAGCAGTGCATGCAATTCATCTTTCAGCGTGAAGGGCGGGTTGACGATGATGAGGCCGGAGCCGGTCAGTCCGGTAAAGCCGCGGTCGCTTTTGACGCTCAGCTCGGCGCACAGCATCTTCGGAATGTCCAGCGCCTGCAGCGCCTCGTGAAACGCTTTGATCGGCGCGTCCTTCTTGATCGGATACCAGAGGCAATAGGTGCCCCCGGGGAAGCGGCGCCAGGCTTTTGCCAGGCCGTCGATCAGGCGTTCATATTCGCCTTCCTCTTCGAAAGGCGGATCGACGAGCACGATCCCGCGCTTTTCCTTTGGCGGCAGATGCGCGCCGAGCGCCAGCCAGCCGTCCAGCTCGGTGATGCGTACGTGATGATCGCCCTCGAACAGCCGGTGAAGCCGCTGAAAATCGTCGGGATGCAGCTCCATGGCCGAAAGCCGGTCCTGTGGGCGGAACAGCATGCGGGCAAGCTTCGGCGAGCCGGGATAGAGCCTGATGCCGCCTTCGGGGTTCAGCTCGCGGATGGCGGCAAGATAGGGCTCCAGCAGCTCGGCCACCTGCGGCACGAGTTCCGTTTCCAGCACCCTGCCGATGCCGTCGCGCCACTCGCCCGTCTTCTGAGCTTCTTCTGACGAGAGATCGTAAAGGCCGATACCGGCATGCGTGTCGAGGACGCGAAACGCTTTATCCTTGTTCTGCATGTAGCGGACGAGGCGCGCGAGGATAGCGTGTTTCAAGACATCGGCAAAATTGCCCGCGTGGTAGATGTGCCGATAGTTCATCGTCGGTGAAGTCCGCATGAATTGTTGAGATGGGCCGGATTGTCTCTAGTGGCCGGACATCGCTTGAAATATACAAACATCATGAACATTGCGACCCCCATCCAAGCCAAATCGCGCATCGGCCACACCGCCTGTCCGCACGACTGTCCCTCTACCTGCGCGCTCGAGGTCGATCTGACCGAGGACGGCAGGATCGGCCGGGTTCGCGGCGCCAACGATCATTCCTACACGTCCGGCGTCATCTGCGCCAAGGTGGCGCGCTATGCCGAGCGGCTCTATCACCCCGATCGGCTGATGAAGCCACTGCGCCGCGCCGGCGCCAAGGGCGAGGGGCGCTGGCAGGAACTTTCCTGGGACGCTGCGCTGGACGAGATCGCCGAAGCCTTTGTAAAGGCGGAAGCGAAGGATGGCAGCGAGGCGATCTGGCCTTATTTCTACGCCGGCACGATGGGCTGGGTGCAGCGCGATTCCATCGAGCGGCTGCGTCACGCCAAGCGCTATTCCGGCTTCTTCTCGTCGATCTGCACCAATCCGGCTTGGACGGGCTTCACCATGGCGACGGGCGTGCTGCGCGGTCCCGATCCCCGCGAGATGGGCCGCACCGATTGCGTCGTCATCTGGGGCACCAATGCGGTGGCGACCCAAGTCAATGTCATGACCCATGCGGTGAAGTCCCGCAAGGAACGCGGCGCCAGGATCGTCGTCGTCGATATCTACGACAACCCGACGATGAAGCAGGCCGATATGGCGCTCATCGTCAAGCCGGGCACCGATGCGGCCCTTGCCTGCGCCGTCATGCACATCGCCTTCCGCGACGGTTATGCCGACCGCGCCTATATGGCAAAATATGCCGACGATCCCGCCGGCCTCGAAGAGCACCTGAAGACGAAGACCCCGGCCTGGGCTTCGGACATCACCGGCCTTTCGGTCGATGAGATCGAAGCCTTCGCAAAGCTCGTCGGAACGACGAAGAAAACCTACTTACGTCTCGGCTATGGCTTTACCCGTCAGCGCAACGGCGCGATCGCCATGCACGCGGCGGCGTCGATTGCCACTGTCCTCGGCTCCTGGCAATATGAGGGCGGCGGCGCCTTTCATTCGAACAGCGATATCTTTCGTATGGACGCGAGCGAACTGACCGGTCGCGCCATGAAGGATAGGGATATCCGAATGATCGACCAGTCGCAGATCGGCCGCGCCTTGACCGGCGATGCCGTGGCGCTGCGCCGTCGCGGCCCGGTCACGGCCATGCTGATCCAGAACACCAATCCGGTGAACATCGCGCCGGAGCAGCGGCTGGTGAAGCGCGGCTTTGCCCGCTCCGACCTCTTTGTCGCCGTACATGAGCAGTTCATGACCGATACGGCCGAGATGGCCGATATCGTCATCCCCGCCACCATGTTCGTTGAGCACGACGACATCTATCGCGCCGGCGGTCAGAACCACATTCTTCTCGGCCCGAAGCTTGTCGAGCCGCCACCGACCGTTCGCAGCAACCTTTTCGTGATCGAAGAATTGGCCAAGCGCCTCGGTGTCGCGGATCGCCCCGGTTTTGGCTTCTCCGCCCGCGAGATGATCGACAGGGTTCTGTCGAGAAGCGGCTTGCCGGATTACGATTACTTCCTCGAGCATAAATGGTTCGACCGTCAGCCTGACTTCGAGGATGCACATTTCATCAAGGGCTTTGCCCATCCCGACGGCAAGTTCCACTTCCGTCCGGATTGGGCCAACCAGCCGGCGCCGAACCGTCCGCCCGCGTCCGTCGGTCTGCTCGGCCCTCATGCCGAACTGCCGGAGTTTCCCGATCAGGTCGATGTCATCGAGGTGGCAGATCCAGAACATCCGTTCCGGCTTGCGACGTCGCCGTCGCGCAACTTCCTGAATTCGAGCTTCTCGGAAACGAAGACATCGCGGCAGAAGGAAGGCCGTCCCGAAGTGATGATCAATCCGGCCGATGCCGAGTGGCTCGATATCGTCAATGGCGAGCTGGTTCGCATCGGCAATGGCCGCGGTGATATCCGCATTCATGCGCGCGTGACGACGGAGGTGAAGCCGGGCGTTCTGATTGCCGAGGGTCTGTGGCCGAATAAGGCCCATGTCGATGGCGAGGGCATCAATGTGCTGACCGGCGCCGATCCGGTCGCGCCCTATGGCGGCGCGGCTGTCCACGACAACAAGGTATGGCTCCGTAAGGATATGGCATGACCAAATTCGAAAAGGCGAAAGCCGAAATCGCCGGTGAAAAGACGCTGGCGGATCAATGGACGCGGCTGAGCAGCTTCGAGCTCGACTACACGGATTCGCAGGGCGAAAAGCACCGCCTGGAGCGCGAGGTCTATCACCGCACGCCGGCCGCCTGCATTCTGCTTTATGATCCCAAGCGGGAAACGGTGGTGCTTGTTCGGCAGTTCCGCCTGCCGGCCCAATTGATCGGCGAGCCGGCCTGGATGATCGAGGTGCCTGCCGGACTGCTCGATGGCGACCACCCGGACGCAGCCATTCGCCGCGAAGCCATGGAAGAAACCGGTTTTCGAGTCCGTGATGTCCGCTTCCTCTTCAAGGCGCTGACCTCGCCGGGCTCGATCACCGAGATCATCCACTTCTTTGCCGCCGTCATCGATACATCGGACCGCGTCGCCAATGGCGGTGGGCTTGCCGAGGAGCACGAGGATATCGAGGTTCTGGAGGTGCGCCTGTCTGAGGCGTTGGCGATGATCGAGAGCGGCGACATCTATGACGCCAAGACGATCATGCTGCTCCAATGGGCTGTGTTGAACGTGGCCAGCCTGAAATAGACAAGGAACGCGGACATTGGTGTTATATACGCCTTTGTCCGCTCTGCCTTCATCACATTGTCACGAATCGAGCTTACCGGGGCGTGCTGGCTGGAAACATTCGAATGTTTCCGAGCCTCCTTCGATCATGGACGCTGTTTCAGGAGAAAGCCGATGTGGCTCAGCAATTTCACGCTCGTTCTTCCCAGTGAAGTCGTTGAAAAGGGCTCGGTGCACATCGAAGGTGGCATGATTGCCGAAATCCGCCCGGAACCGGTCGAGCAGCCGACCTTCGACGGCGGCGGCCGTTTGCTGATGCCAGGGTTCGTCGATCTGCACTGCGACATGGTGGAGCGCGAGATCGCGCCGCGGCCGAATGCGATGATGCCGATCGATTTCGGCATTCATGAACTGGACAAGAAACTGGCGGCCGCCGGCGTCACGACGGCCTTTGCGGCACTCTCCTTTGCGACCGAAAGCGTCTATGGCCACGTCCGCTCGCTCGAAACCACCTCGGCAGTTATCCGCGGCATCGGCAGCTTGCGCGATGAACTCCTGATCGACCATCGCGTCCATGCCCGCTACGAAATCACCAATCTCGGCGCGGCTCCGACCTTGGAGCGGCTCCTGGAGGAGGGGTCCGTCGATATGGTTTCGCTCACCGATCACACGCCGGGACAGGGTCAGTATAACGACATCGAAAGCTATATCCGCAGCATGTCGGAGCGCCGGTCCATGTCGCGCGAAGCGGCCGAAGAGGTTGTGGCAAAACGCATCGCGCAGCGGCAGGATCCGGAGATCGGACGCAAACTGCATGACGTGGTCGGGCTTGCGCTGAAGCACAAGCTGTCGCTGGCATCGCATGACGACGATAGTGCCGAGAAGGTGGCAGCGATGCACGATCTCGGAGTGACGATCAGCGAGTTTCCTGTGACGGGACCGGCTGCCGAAGAAGCCTGCCGCCGTGGTCTCTGGACCTTGATGGGTGCGCCGAATGCGCTGCGCGGTCAGTCGATGTCCGGCAATCTCAGCGCCCTGGATGCTGCCCGCGCCGGTCTGCTCGGCATCATCGCGGCCGATTATCACCCGGCTGCCTTCGTGCCGGCGATCTTCAAGATCGCCGACGTTGTCACTGGTAGTCTGCCGGCGGCCGTTGCGACGGCAACCTCCAACGCTGCCCGTTCAGCAGGGTTGACGGATCGCGGTGAGATCGCTGTCGGCCAGCTTGCCGATCTGGTCGCCGTCGAACCTGGCTCGGTTCACCGAATCCGCGCAACCTTCCGCGGTGGCCGCATCGTCTATAGCGACGGGACGCTACATCCGCTGATGTCAATGGCTGCCTGAGGAGAGGCAATTGTGAAGGAGGCATCTGGCATCCCCCTCATCCGCCCGAAGGGCGGATGAGGGGGTCTTTTTGATGTCAGAATTCCCTATTTAACCCGCATCCCCAAGCAGTGACAAAATCTGCCGTCCATCAACGACAGGTGTCTTGCCAAGGCTCACGGCCTTGCCGCCTTCCATCCGGATACTACCTTCCGCCAGCAGCCGCAGCGATTGCGGATAGATCTGATGCTCGACCGTAAGCACGCGGGCGGCAAGGCTGTCGGCGGTGTCGCCTGTCAGCACTGGCACGGCAGCCTGGCCGACGGCCGGGCCTTCATCCATGCCTTCGGTGACGAAATGCACGGTGCAGCCTGCGATGCGCATGCCGGCGTCGATGGCTCGCTGATGCGTGTGCAGGCCAGGGAAAAGCGGCAGCAGCGACGGATGTATATTGATGATCCGGCCTTCGTAAGCCTGGATGAAGCGGGCGGAGAGCAGGCGCATATAGCCGGCAAGACAGATGATGTCGGGGGAGAGGGCTTCCAGCTGCGAAAGGATCGCCTCTTCATGAGCTTCCTTGCTCGCAAACTCCTTGCGCACGAAAGCGAATGTCGCGATGCCCTCCACGGCAGCCTTGGCGAGACCGCCAGCATCCGCCTTGTCGGAGATGACGCCAACGATCTCTGCCGGATAGTCGGCTGCTTTCGTGGCTTTCAGAAGGGCCAGCATGTTGGAACCGCCGCCCGAGATGAAGACGACGACGCGTTTGCGCGGCGCGGTCATAGAGCGAGCGTGCCCTTGTAGACGGTTCCCGGCGCGCCTTCTGCGCGGGCAATCATGCGACCGAGCGTAACGACTGCTTCGCCCTCGGCCTCAAGCGCTGCCTTCACGGCCGCGACGTTTTCCTGAGCGACGACGACGATCATGCCGATGCCGCAGTTGAAGGTGCGCAGCATTTCCTTGGCCTCGACGCCGCCAGTCTTGGCAAGCCAGGAAAAGACCGGCGGCATCTTGACGGCGGCCAGATCAATTTCGGCGGCAAGATGCTTCGGCAGCACGCGCGGAATATTCTCCGGAAAGCCGCCGCCGGTGATGTGGGCAAGGGCCTTCAGGGCATGGGTTTCGCGGATGGCCTTGAGCAGCGGCTTCACATAGATGCGCGTCGGCGTCAGCAGAGCTTCGCCAAGCGCCTTGCCTTCGGCGAATGGAGCCGGCGCATCCCAGCCGAGGCCGGAAAGCTCGACGATCTTGCGTACCAGCGAGAAGCCGTTGGAATGAACGCCGGAGGAGGCAAGGCCGAGAATGATGTCGCCTTCGGCAATGTCGCCAGACGGCAGCAGCTGGCCGCGTTCGGCGGCGCCGACGGCAAAGCCCGCCAGGTCGTAATCGCCATGGGAATACATGCCCGGCATTTCCGCCGTCTCGCCGCCGATCAGCGCACAGCCCGCATCGCGGCAGCCGGCGGCGATACCGCCGACGATCGCCGCACCCTGATCTGGGTCGAGCTTGCCGGTAGCGAAGTAATCGAGGAAGAACAGCGGCTCGGCGCCCTGGACGACCAGATCGTTCACGCACATGGCCACGAGATCGATGCCGACTGTGTCGTGATAGTTGGCGTCGATCGCGATCTTCAGCTTGGTGCCGACGCCGTCGTTGGCGGCGACCAGCACCGGATCGGTAAAGCCCGCGGCCTTGAGATCGAAGAGGCCACCGAAGCCGCCGATCTCGCCATCCGCACCCGGCCGGCGCGTCGAACGGACGGCGGGCTTGATCTTTTCGACGAGCAGGTTGCCGGCATCGATATCGACGCCTGCGTCGCTATAGGTCAGACCGTTTTTTCCAGACTGGCTCATGCTTCCGCCTCCGATGTCCGCCTGTCCATTATGACAGGGCTTTCGTCGGGTCGCCATTGCATGATAGGGGCCTTTATGCAAGGCGCAAGCGCCGCAACACCCTCGATTTTCCCCGCTTCCCATTGCTCAAGGCAGATTTCCGGCCTCAGGCTTGACCATAATTGCGGCATCATCCTATGTCCTAAGCACACGGCAAACGGGCGCAAGGTAACGGGGAAGACGATGGAGCAGAAGGTCAGCGGCGCGAGCCTCAAGCGTCAAGTCATCTTCTGGGTGATCGTGCTCGTCGTCTTCGTCGCCTTTGTTTACCTCTTCAGCACGATTCTGCTGCCGTTCATCGCCGGCATGGCGGTCGCCTATTTTCTCGATCCGGTCGCCGACCGGCTGGAGCGGATCGGCCTCAGCCGTCTGATGGCAACGGTGGTGATCCTCGTCTCCTTCGTGCTGGTCTTCGCGCTGGCACTGACGATCTTCATCCCGATTGTCGTCAACCAGTTCAACGATTTCCTCCAGCACATTCCGACCTATGTGCAGCAGGTGCAGCAGCTGATCGCCAAGGCGCAGACGATGGTGCTGCCGGACTGGATTCGCAATCAGCTCGGCGCGATCAAGGATAATTTCTCAAGCATCATGTCCGAGGGTTTGAGCTTCGTCGGCGGCCTGTTCGCGCAGCTCTGGAGTTCCGGCAAGGCGCTCGTCAACATCCTCTCGCTAATGGTCGTGACCCCTGTCGTCGCCTTTTATATGTTGCTCGACTGGGATCGCATGATCGCCAAGGTGGACGACTGGATACCGCGCGACCATGTCGCCACGGTCCGCCAGATTGCCCGGGAGATCGATCAGGCCATCGCCGGTTTCATCCGGGGCCAAGGCTCGCTCTGCATCATCCTCGGCGTCTATTACGGCGTCGGCCTGTCGCTGGTCGGCCTGAACTTCGGCCTGCTGATCGGCCTCTTTGCCGGCATGATCAGCTTCATTCCCTATGCCGGTTCGATGGTCGGCCTCGTCCTGGCCGTCGGCGTCGCGCTCGTTCAGTTCTGGCCGGACTATCTCTGGGTCGGCTTGACACTCGTCGTTTTCTTCACCGGCCAATTCCTGGAAGGCAATGTGCTGCAGCCGAAGCTCGTCGGCGAAAGCGTCGGCCTGCACCCGGTCTGGCTGATGTTCGCCCTCTTTGCCTTCGGCGCGCTCTTCGGTTTTGTCGGCCTGCTGATCGCAGTGCCGGCTGCAGCCGCATGCGGCGTTCTTGTCCGCTTCGCCCTTTCGCGCTACCTTCAGAGTGATCTCTATTACGGACGCTCGGAAGCCGGCGAGGCGCGCAGAGCCAGGGCCGGCAAGCCCGAGAACAGCTAGACATGACCGACGCAAAGAATGCTGATTTGAGGCGCAAGGCCGCCGAACAGCTGCCCTTGGCCTTTACGCATGATCCCGCAAACGGGCGCGACGACCTGCTCGTTGCCGATCCCTTGCACGCGGCGGTGAAGATCGTCGATTCCTGGCCCCACTGGCCGTCGCCCGTCGTCGTCCTGGCCGGCCCGGTCGGCTCGGGCAAATCGCATCTTGCGAGCATCTGGGCCGAGCGGTGCGGCGCCGTCCACATTCATCCCGTGGCCGGCTCTGGTGCCCCGGTCGCGGCATCGAGCGGTCCCGTCGTCTTCGAGGATGTGGATCGCCTGGGTTTCGACGACACAGAGCTTTTCCATGTCATCAACAGCGTCCGCGAAAACGGCACCAGCCTTCTGATGACGAGCCGGCTCTGGCCGATGTCCTGGCCGGTGACGCTGCCCGATCTGCGTTCCCGCCTGAAGGCTGCGACGGTGGTCGAAATCGGCGAGCCGGACGAGGAATTGCTGTCGCAGGTGATCGTCAAGCTGTTCGCCGACCGGCAGCTTTATATCGATGACAAACTCGTCCTCTATATCGTCAATCGCATGGAGCGTTCCCTGAACGCGGCGCAGCTGATCGTTGACAGGCTGGACCGGCTGGCACTCGGGCGAGGGACAAGGATCACGCGTCCGTTGGCGGCCGAAGTCCTGAACGAACTGGGCAGTTCCGGCCAGCCGGATTGAGCTTGCTGCGATTGTCACAGTTCCGTCGTCAAACTGATATACGTGGCACAAGATTAGAAAGAGGGTAGGTGGAACATGGACTCGGCACTCACGGAACATCAGGACGCCAACCAGGAAAATCCAGAGACCGCACCTCCGGTCAGCGAATTGATGACCAGCCCCGAGCGCTTCATCAACCGCGAATTTTCCTGGCTGCAGTTCAACCGCCGCGTCCTTGAGGAGACGCTGAACACCGCTCATCCGCTGCTGGAACGTGTCCGCTTTCTCTCGATTTCCGCCGCCAATCTCGATGAATTCTTCATGGTGCGCGTCGCCGGTCTCGAAGGTCAGGTCCGCCAGAAGATCCTGATACGCACCCCCGACGGCAAGACGCCCGCCGAGCAGCTCGACGACATCCTGCGCGAGATCGACAATCTGCAGATGGAGCAGCAGGCTTCGCTCGCCGTCCTGCAGCAATATCTTGCCAAGGAAGATATTCTGATCGTCCGCCCGGCCGCTCTTTCCGATGCCGATCGCCAGTGGCTGCACACCGAGTTCGAGCAGGCGATCTTCCCGGTCCTGACGCCGCTCTCCATCGATCCGGCGCATCCTTTCCCTTTCATTCCGAACCTTGGCTTCTCGATCGCGCTGCAGCTGAAGAGCATGAACGGCCGCGAACCGATGACCGCGCTGCTGCGCCTGCCGCCGGCGCTCGACCGCTTCGTACGCCTGCCGGATGCGAGCAACGTCATCCGCTACATAACGCTGGAAGATGTGGTGAACATCTTCATCCACCGGCTCTATCCCGGATATGAGGTGCAGGGCTCCGGTACGTTCCGCATCATCCGCGACAGCGATATCGAAGTCGAAGAAGAAGCCGAAGATCTGGTACGCTTCTTCGAAACTGCGCTGAAGCGCCGTCGCCGCGGCTCGGTGATCCGCATCGAGACCGATTCCGAAATGCCGCTCGAGCTTCGCCAATTCGTGGTGGAATCGCTGAACGTGCCGGAAAACCGGATCGCAGTTCTGCCTGGGCTGCTGGCGCTCAACACGCTGTCGGAAATCTGCAAGGCGCCGCGCGACGATCTGCGCTTCGAGCCATACAATGCCCGATTTCCTGAGCGCGTCCGCGAACACGCCGGCGATTGTTTCGCCGCCATCCGCGAAAAGGACATGGTCGTCCATCACCCTTATGAATCCTTCGACGTGGTGGTCCAGTTCCTTCTCCAGGCTGCTAGGGATCCTGACGTTCTGGCGATAAAGCAGACGCTCTATCGTACGTCGAACGACAGCCCGATCGTCCGTGCGCTGATCGATGCCGCCGACACGGGAAAATCCGTAACCGCGCTGGTGGAACTCAAGGCCCGTTTCGACGAAGAGGCGAACATCCGCTGGGCGCGCGATCTCGAGCGTGCCGGCGTGCAGGTCGTCTTCGGGTTCATCGAACTCAAGACCCATGCAAAGATGTCGATGGTCGTGCGCCGCGAGGACGGCAAGCTGCGCACCTATTGCCATCTCGGCACCGGCAACTACCACCCGGTCACCGCCAAGATCTACACCGACCTCTCATACTTCACCTGCGATCCGGCGATCGCTCACGACATGGCGAATATCTTCAACTTCATTACCGGTTATGGTGAGCCGGAGCAGGGTATGAAGATCGCCGTTTCGCCCTATACGCTGCGTCCGCGCATCCTCCAGCATATCGAAGGCGAGATCGAGCACGCCCGGAACGGCCGTCCCGCGGCAATCTGGATGAAGATGAATTCGCTCGTCGATCCGGACATCATCGATGCGCTCTATCGCGCCAGCAACGCCGGCGTCGATATCGATCTGGTCGTGCGCGGCATCTGCTGCCTGCGTCCGCAGATCCCGGGCCTCTCGGAGAGAATCCGCGTCAAATCCATCGTCGGCCGCTTCCTCGAGCACAGCCGCATCTTCTGTTTCGGCGATGGTCACGGTCTGCCGTCGGACAAGGCGCTGGTCTACATCGGCTCCGCCGACATGATGCCGAGAAACCTCGATCGCCGCGTCGAAACCCTGGTGCCGCTCACCAACAAGACCGTGCACGAACAGGTGCTTTCACAGATCATGCTGGGCAATATCATTGACAATCAGCAGAGCTACGAGATATTGCCGGACGGGACTTCACGGCGCATGGAAGTGCGTCAGGGAAAAGAGCCATTCAATGCGCAGCAGTATTTCATGACGAACCCCAGCCTGTCGGGCCGTGGTGAAGCCTTGAAATCCAGTGCGCCGAAACTGATCGCTGGGCTGTTGTCGGGCCGCAACAAATAAACTGGACCTGCATGGTTGAATCAGAAGCCCAGGGGCGCCTTCCCGGTATTGCCCCTGTCTCCGTTGTCGATATTGGGTCGAATTCGGTCCGTCTCGTCGTCTACGAAGGCCATTCGCGGTCTCCGACCATCCTTTTCAACGAGAAGGTGCTTTGCGGCCTCGGCAAGGGCATAGCACTGACCGGAAAAATGGATGAGGAAAACGTAGCGCGGGCGCTTGCCGCGCTGCATCGCTTCAAGGCGCTCTCCGATCAGGCGCGCGCCTCCACCATCTACGTGCTCGCGACCGCGGCGGCCCGCGAAGCCAGCAACGGCCCGGAATTCATCCATCAGGCCGAGACGATCCTGCAGCGCAAGGTGCGCGTGCTTTCAGGCGAGGAAGAAGCGCGCTTTTCCGCGCTTGGCATCATCAGCGGCTTCTTCCATCCGGACGGCATTGCCGGTGACCTGGGCGGCGGCTCGCTGGAGCTGATCGACATCAAGGACCGGGAGATCGGCAAGGGCATCACGCTGCCGCTCGGCGGGCTGCGCCTGTCGGAATATGCCGGCGGCTCGATCGAGAAGGCTCGCAGCTTTGCGCGCAAGCACGTCAAGACGGCCAAGCTTTTGAGCAAGGGCGAGGGCCGCACGTTCTATGCGGTCGGCGGCACATGGCGAAACATCGCCAAGCTGCATATGGAAATCCGCAAATATCCGCTGCACATGATGCAAGGCTATGAAGTGCCGCTCGACGAGATGGTGCGCTTCCTGGATCAGATCGTCGAATCGAGGGATTCGAAGGATCCGGCGTTCCAGGCCGTTTCCAAGCACCGTCGTTTGCTGCTGCCGTTCGGCGCGGTCGCCATGCGCGAAGTGCTCACGGCCATGAAACCGTCAATCATTTCCTTTTCCGCCCAGGGTGTGCGCGAAGGCTATCTTTATTCTTTGCTGACGGAAGCGGAGCGCCATAGCGATCCGTTGCTCGTGGCGTCGGGGGAGCTTGCCATCCTGCGTGCCCGTTCGCCGGAGCACGCGCGCGAGCTCGCCGAATGGACGGGCCGGATGATGCCGTTCTTCGGAATCACCGAGACGGAGGAGGAAAGCCGCTACCGTCAGGCAGCCTGCCTGCTGGCCGACATCAGCTGGCGCGCCCATCCGGACTATCGCGGCCTGCAGGCGCTGAACATCATCGCCCATACCTCCTTTGTCGGCATCAGCCATGCCGGCCGCGCCTTCATCGCGCTTGCCAATTATTACCGCTTCGAAGGATTGAACGACGACGGGGCGACCGAGCCGCTGGCAACGATCGCCACGCCGCTCTACATCGAACGTGCCAAGCTGCTCGGCGGTTTGCTGCGTGTCGTCTATCTGTTTTCGGCCTCGATGCCAGGCGTCGTGCGCAACCTGTCGTTCCGCCGCTCGACCAGCCCGGATTTGGATCTCGAATTCGTCGTTCCCGCCGAATATCACGATTTTGCCGGCGAAAGGCTGGAGGGTCGTCTGCAGCAGCTCGGCAAGCTCACGAACCGACGGCTGGCCTTCTGCTTCGAATAAGTCTCGCTTTCGGTGGGCCCGAAGCCTTTATTGCCGCCCTGGCGGCGCTTGTGGTCCGGATACTCGATGAGAATCGGATCGATATAGCCGATCTTGCGAATGGACTTGCCGACATTGGCATCGCTGGACAATCCATAGGATGTGAAGCTCAGGTATGCGTCGACACCGAAGGGCCGCCGGCGATTTCGCAAGCCTACGATCTGCCGCGAACCGTCTTCAGCGCTTCCCGGTCCTGCGTGTGAAGGGCAATGACCCCGAGGGACTGGTCGCGGCCGCGAATGGCATGTTCGCCGAGTTCCTCCTTGATGATTGCCCCGGGAAGTTCGAGGCGCCTTGCGAGATCGCTCGAAATCAGCACCTGGCGCTCCAGTGTCTTGCAGAGCGATTCCAGCCTTGCGGCCGTGTTCACCGTGTCGCCGAAATAGGCGATCTTGTGATGGTCGACACCGATTTCCGCCGTCACGATGGTGCCGCCGTGCAGGGCGGCCCTGAGGCGCGGCACCCTGCCATATGATTTCAGCCAGGTCTCGGCATTCGCTTCGATATCGTTGAGGATGTTGAAGACGCAGCGCACGCAATTGGCATTCCTGACGCCACGCCGGAGCGGCCAGGTAATGATGGCAGCGTCGCCGATATAGTCGTCGATCGCGCCCTTGTGCCGCCGTACCGGCTCCGCTATGGCGGCGAACACCGCGCCGAGAAATTCCTGCGTTTTCAGGTCGCCGTGTTCCTCGGCAAAGGCGGTCGAGCCGACGAGATCGATGAAAAGGAAGACGCGCTCCTCCTGCACCGGATTGCGGTATCGGCCGGTGAGCAGGCTGAGGAAGACGTCGCGGCCGAGCAGCTCGCGCACGCGGCCGATGAAGATGATGACGGCGGTCACGAGAACGGCGTAGATGTAGACGTCCATCTTCAGCAGCGTCAGATCTTTCCAGGTGCCGTCGACCAGGCCCAGCAGTTTCATCAGGCTGCCCGCCATAGCATAGCCGACGCTCATCAGGATGAAATCGACGATCAGGGCGGAAAGAATGAAGGCCGGCGTCGGCTGGCGGTGCATCCAGACGTTCAGCCGCGGCAGGATCATGCGGCGCTCGAAGGCCAGCAGCGGCATGCCGCAGAACAGCGCGAAGACTGCACCGATATATAGTGGCGCTTCAGGGAAGAAAATCTTGCCGTAGATGACGCCGGTCGAGGCGACAACCAGCGACGTCAGTATCCAGTTGCGTATCGAATGGAAAATGCCCATTCACTTTTCCGCCGAGAAGCGACGCCTGTCATCGACGCGGGATTGCGCCGGCAAACCGGAACGTCATCGAACATAACGATTGCATCAGACGTTCATTCCACGAGATTTGCGGCGCAATCGTGATGGTAGCCAGCGTCTCGATGCGCCGATGATACGCAATCGCAACGCGCCGGGAAAGGAGAATGTCGCGCAAAAGCGTGCAGCGGTTTTGCGACAACGACATGTGCAAAGGCAGCAGCCTGAAGCGCGGGGAGCGAATCTGAGAGATCGCACCGAGCGCTTTAGAGAGTGACGGTCTCGATCCGCTTGCCCACAAAGCGCAAGGCCACCTGACCCTGGATGAGCTGCAGGGCCGTCTCGCCGAAAAGATCGCGTCGCCAGCCTGTCAAAGCCGCCACATCGGCATTCTCTCCCTCGGCGGCGATCTTGTCGAGATCGTCGCTGTTGGCGATCACTTTCGGAGCGACGCCATGCTTTTCGGCGATAAGCTTCAAAAGAACTTTCAGCAGTTCGGAGGCTGCAGCCGTGCCTTCCGGCGCCTGATGGTGGCGCGGCGGATGCGGCATTTCGGATTTCGGCAATGCCAGCGCCGCATTGATCGCTTCGAGCACGGCCGTACCCGCGGCCGAGCGCTCCCAGCCCTTGGGAATGGTGCGCAGCCGCGCCAGCGCCTCGCTGTCTTTCGGCTGCTGCTGGGCGATCTCGTAGATAGCGTCGTCCTTCACCACGCGAGCGCGCGGTACATTGCGCGCACGCGCCTCGCGCTCGCGCCAGGCGGCCACATATTTGAGGACGGCAAGTTCCTGCGGCTTGCGCAGCCGCATCTTTAGACGTTGCCAGGCATCGTCGGGATGCAGGTCGTAGGTCTCGCGCGCTTCGAGGATGGCCATCTCCTCCTGCAGCCAGGAGGCGCGGCCCTCGCGCTTGAGCTGCTCCTTGAGCGAGAGATAGACGTCGCGCAGATGGGTTACGTCGGCTAGCGCATAGTCCAGCTGCTTATCCGAGAGCGGCCGGCGGCTCCAGTCGGTAAAGCGCGAGGACTTGTCGATGTGGACATTCTTGATGCGGCTGACGAGCTGGTCGTAGGAGACGGAATCGCCGAAGCCGCAAACCATTGCCGCGACTTGGGTATCGAAGATCGGATGCGGAATGAGGTTGCCGCGATGGAAAATGATTTCGATATCCTGACGGGCGGCATGAAACACCTTCAAAACCGATGGGTCGGCCATCAGTTCGAAGAAGGGTGCCAGGTCCAGCCCCTTGGCCAGCGGGTCCACCAGCACTTCGGTGGTGGGGCTTGCCATCTGTATCAAACACAGTTCCGGCCAGAAGGTCGTCTCCCGCAGGAATTCCGTATCGATGGTAATGAATTCCGACTTGGCCAGCTCTCGGCAGGCCGCCTCCAATTGGGCGGTAGTTTCGATCATATCAACACATTCGACTGTAAAATACTTCTTTAACTTCCTTCTCCTTTCGGCCGGATATGTCAATACTTTCGCGGACAAAGCCTTTGCCGCGTTTCGCTTTTGGCTGAAATTGCCGGCAACTTTGGCGGCTTCGAGCGAAGCAGTCTGCGATCGAAGCTGATCGGGACCCTTACGCCACGCGCACGTAGCTGGTCATGCCCGTCTTTTGATGTTCGATGATATGGCAATGCAATACCCAGTCACCGGGGTTATCGGCGACGAAGGCAAGCTGCACCTTTTCATCCGGCTGGATCAGATAAGTATCGGAGACGAAAGGCTGTATCTGCCGTGTCGAGGAGGAGAGGACCGTAAAGCTCATCCCGTGCAGGTGGATCGGGTGGCTGTGCGGGGTGACGTTTTCCATGTCGATGACATAGCTTTTGCCGAGCTTGAGTTCGGCAAGCGGGGCCGTGGGATCGGAGGTATCACCCGGCCACGGCACCTTGTTGATCGCCCAGAAGCTGTAGCCGAGCGAACCGCAGATCGTGTTGTCAGCCGTATTCTCGGCCGTGGCGCTGAGGATCAGCGGAATATGCATGGCCGAACTCAGATCGGCCTTCTGCACGGGATTGGCCTCCAGCGGTGCCAGATCACGGACATCGCGTTTCAGCGAAGTACCGACCGCACGCAATGTCGCCAGCACTTTCGGATTGGTGCCCTTGATGTCCTCGAGCTTGACGACCGCGCCTTCGCTGTCGGGCATACGCACGGCAAGCTCCAGCCTCTGTCCCGGGCCGAGCTGCAGGAGATCGAGCGAAAAACGCTGCAGCACGGGATTGCCGTCGATGGCGATCACGGCCGCTTCGGCGCCGTCCACGCGGAAGGAATAGATGCGCGTGACGTCGGTAATGGCAAGGCGCAGGCGCACCAGGCCGCCGGAAGGGGCGTCATATTGCGGTTCCTGTTGCCAGTCGGCCGTGCGGACCGTGCCATAGGTGCCGGACTTGGCGGCATCGCGCGGCCTGAATTGCGCAATGAACTGTCCGTCTCCTCCCAGCCGCCAGTCGCGCAGATTGAGCACCACTTCCGAATCGAAAGCCGGATCCCTGGGATTTTCGACGACGATGACGCCGGTCATGCCATGGCCCATCTGCTCCAGCGTGTTGCAATGCGGATGATACCAGAAGGTGCCCGCATCGGGCGGGGTGAAGGCGTAGTCGAAATGATCGCCGGTATAGACATAAGGCTGCGTCAGGAACGGCACGCCGTCCATAGCGTTCGGGAGCCGGATGCCGTGCCAGTGGATGGTTGTCGGATCGTCGATGCCGTTGATCAGCCGTGCCGCGAAGGGTTCGCCTTTCTTCATGCGCACGACGGGCGGCATGCCGGCCTCGCCGTAGGTCAACACGTTCCTTGTCCTGCCGCTATCGGTAAGACTGGCTTCGATCTTGGCCGTTTTCAGCACATGCGGCTCGGCCGCGGCCGCCTTGCCTGCGAACTTCCCGGCAATGCCGAGACCGACACCATAGGCGCCGGCAATGGCTGAAGCTTTCAGGAGGTTGCGGCGGGTGAGGATCGGCATGTCAGGCTCCCGGGGCGAGAATACATGGATGCCTGTTTAAAGTTGACTGAAGTATTCATCAATAGCATTGAGGTGGCCAAACCGCCGCAGTGGCTGCTTGCGAATGTCGATGTGGGTGGTGGGTGAGACGGCTTTAAGCCGACTTCCGGCATCGGTCATACGTTCGAGCCTTGACAAATCGGGCGCACCATGCGCTTTTCCGCCCGATTTTCCCGTCGGCGGGCGAGGGGTCTGCGTGTCCTTTCGCCGCCCGCCAAGTCCAGGATATATACTATGCATCGCTATCGCAGCCACACATGCGCCGCCCTGCGCAAGTCCGACGTCGGTTCGACCGTCCGCATTGCCGGCTGGGTTCATCGCGTCAGAGATCATGGCGGCGTGCTGTTCATCGACCTGCGCGATCACTACGGCATCACCCAGGTCGTTGCAGACCCTGATTCTCCGGCCTTCAAGCTTGCCGAAACCGTTCGCGGCGAGTGGGTCATCCGCATCGACGGTCTGGTCAAGGCCCGTACGGAAGACACGGTCAACAAGAACATGCCGACCGGCGAGATCGAGCTTTACGCTCGGGAGATCGAAGTGCTCTCCGCCGCCAAGGAACTGCCGCTGCCCGTCTTCGGCGAGCCGGACTATCCGGAAGACGTTCGCCTGAAGTATCGCTTCCTCGATCTTCGCCGCGAGACGCTGCACAAGAACATCGTCAAGCGCACGCAGATCATTTCCTCGATGCGCCGCCACATGGGCGAAGTCGGCTTTACCGAATACACGACGCCGATCCTGACGGCATCGTCGCCAGAAGGCGCGCGCGACTTCCTGGTGCCGAGCCGCATCCATCCCGGCACCTTTTACGCGCTGCCGCAGGCGCCGCAGCAGTACAAGCAGCTGCTGATGGTTGCCGGCTTCGACCGCTACTTCCAGATCGCTCCCTGCTTCCGTGACGAAGACCCGCGCGCCGACCGTCTGCCGGGCGAATTCTACCAGCTCGACCTCGAAATGAGCTTCGTGACGCAGGAAGACGTTTGGAACACCATGGGTCCGCTGATGACCCAGGTGTTCGAGGAGTTTGCCGAGGGCAAGCCGGTCACCAAGGAATGGCCGTGCATCCCCTATGACGTCGCCATCCGCAAATATGGCTCCGACAAGCCGGACCTGCGCAACCCGATCGTCATGGAAGCCGTCACCGAGCATTTCGCCGGCTCCGGCTTCAAGGTCTTCGCCAACATGATCGCTTCCAACCCGAAGGTCGAAGTCTGGGCCATCCCGGCCAAGACTGGCGGTTCGCGCGCCTTCTGCGACCGCATGAACGCCTGGGCGCAGAGCCAGGGCCAGCCGGGCCTCGGCTATATCTTCTGGCGCAAGGAAGGCGAAAAGCTCGAAGGGGCTGGCCCGCTTGCCAAGAACATCGGCGAAGAGCGCACGGATGCGATCCGCACCCAGCTCGGCCTCGATGACGGCGACGCCTGCTTCTTCGTCGCCGGCGATCCCTCCAAGTTCTACAAGTTTGCCGGTGAAGCCCGCACCAGGGCTGGCGAAGAGCTGAACCTGGTCGATCGCGACCGCTTCGAGCTATGCTGGATCGTCGACTTCCCGTTCTTCGAATGGAGCGAGGAAGAAAAGAAGGTTGATTTCGCTCACAACCCGTTCTCGATGCCGCAGGGCGGCCTTGAGGCGTTGCAGAACCAGGATCCGCTCACGATCAAGGCCTTCCAGTACGACGCCGTCTGCAACGGTTTCGAAATCGCTTCGGGCTCGATCCGTAACCAGTCGCCGGAAACCATGGTCGCCGCCTTCGAAAAAGTCGGCCTCAGCCAGGCCGACGTGGAAGAGCGTTTCGGCGGCCTCTACCGCGCCTTCCAGTACGGTGCACCTCCGCACGGCGGCGCTGCCTTCGGTATCGACCGTATCGTCATGCTTTTGGTCGGCGCCAAGAACCTGCGCGAGATCTCGCTGTTCCCGATGAACCAGCAGGCACAGGATCTGCTGATGGGCGCTCCCTCGGCCGCAACGCCGACGCAGTTGCGCGAACTGGCCATCCGCCCGGTACCGCCGGTCAAGAAGGACTAAGTCCTCTACGGTTTGACGAAATGCAAAACCCGGCGACCGAAATCGCCGGGTTTTCGTTTGGTATGCTGATGTCAATCAAATCCCAGCATAGATCGCTTTGGCGAGATCCGTGGTGAACTGGCCCCACATGCCCTCGAGAGTCGTATTCGTCAGGGCGACTACGGTGAGACCCATTTTAGCATCGACGAACCAGCTATGCCCGTAGACGCCGCCCCATTTGATCGTGCCGGCCGAGAAGGGCACTTGAGCCACAATGGGATTTGCAATAACGGACCAGCCATAGCCGAAACCGAAGCCAGCCTGCTGCGCCTCCATATGCCCGCCCGCCTGATCGGTCATCATGGTCTTCACGGTATCGGCTGACAGCAGCGGTGCTCCGCCCCTTCGTATGGTTTCGAGGATGGCAAGGATGTCGCTTGCCGTTCCGGCCATGCCGGCGCCGCCGGAGTGATAGGACGTCGGATCAAAAATCCTGTCGGGCGCAAAGCGGATCGTGCCGTCGAATATCGGAACGAGCGCCTCGTCTCCCATCCGTTGCGGTTCCGTCGAGCCATTCACATAGGCCGCTGCCAGGCGGCTGCGGTCGCGCACCGAGAAGGCCGTATCGGAAAGGCCGAGCGGCTTCATGACAAGATCGGCAACCGCATCGCCGAGCGGGCTGCCGGTTTCCTTCTCGATGATGCCGCCAATCACATCCATCGCCAAGGAATATTGCCAGTTCTCGCCGGGCGCGAAGAGAAGGGGCGCGCTGGCGAGGCGCTGGAGGTTGTCAGCCAATGACCGGCCCGGCGTGTCCAGTCCGTCGGATACGCCGGCACGATGATAAGGGCCATCCTGTGCCTCGGTGAATGTGTAGCCCAGCCCTGAGGTATGGGAGAGCAGATGCCGGATGCGGATAACGGCTTCACCCCCGTCAGGCAGACGCGGCCGGAAATCCGGCAGCCATTTGGTGATCGGATCGTCGAGCCCGATGCGGCCCTGTTCGACGAGCCGCATGGCGGCAATCGTCACGATCGGCTTGGTGACGGAGGCAAGGCGGAAGATGGCGTCTTCCCGCATTGCTATCTTGTTTTCGCGATCCGCCAGACCGGCGGCACGGCTGTAGACCAGCTCTCCATCCTGAGCGATCAGAACGACGGTACCGACCAGCCTTTTGTCCGCCAGAGCGGAATCGATCGCGGCATCGACGCCTTCCGCAAGACTGCCGTCGCTTGCATGCGCAGAATTTTCCAGGGGAAGACTCATGGGGCAAAACCTTCTATAATCACAATGACCATTCCTGAATACATCAGGTTGGGAAATAATTCTAGAGTGATCATTGTGAAAAATATTGAAGAGACGGAAAATTCTTCACCACGAAAGCGCGGGCGTCCGCCCGCCTTCGATCGCGAAACGGTTCTTGCCGCCGCGCGGGATACTTTCTGGAAGCATGGCTATGACGGCTCCTCCATTGCCGATCTGACCGCGGCCATGGGCATCACCCCTCAAAGCCTCTATGCCGCCTTTGGTTCGAAAGCGGAGCTTTACCGGGAAACTCTCGATCAGTATCGGCGCATGCCCCGAGCCGAGCCTGGCAATCCGTTTACGGACAATGTGGACACGGTGACCGCCTTCGAGCGCTTCCTGACGAATTCAGCCAAGATCTTCACGGCGCCAGAGCATCCGAAAGGCTGCATGATATCGACGGCGGTCCTGAATTGCGCAGAGGAGAACGAGCCGATCGCCCATCATGTCGCATCGATGCGCCTGCAGGCGCTGGATATTTTCGCGGCACGGATCGAACGCGGTATTGCCGAAGGCGACCTCCGGCCGGAGGCCGACCCCCGGTCGCTGGCGCGCTTTCTCGGTGCGATCGTGCAGGGCATGTCCGTTCAGGCGCGCGACGGTGCGACCACGGAGGAATTGCTTGCCCTGATGTCCCATGGGCTCAGCGAACTCAGGAAATATCAGCTTCCCAAAGGCTCCAAGCTTTGAGGCAAAGAAAAACCCGGCGACCGAAATCGCCGGGTTTCTGAACAGCTTTGAGAACGGCAGCTTAGTCGTTCGAGGAAACCTTGAGGCCGATGACCTGCGGGATCGTCTGCGGCGCGCCCATGGCAGCGCCGATGATCATCGGCACCGGCACCGGCTTGCCCGGAGCGGCGCTGACGGTCAGGCTCTTCGGATTGTCGAGATAGGTGTTGACTGCCGATGACACTGCATTCTGCAGTTCCGGAATGTTGAGCTGCGCCATCATGATCGGGGTCATCGCCTTCAGCGTGTCGGCCAGCTGTTTGCCGCTGACGCCTTGCTGTTTGCCGGCGAAATCGAGCGCGCGAGACGTGATCGATGCATCGTCGAAGCGGATCTTGGCGCTGTTGAAGGTCAGCTGCTGCAGCAGGCCGAGCATGGCAAGGCCGGCAGACTGCTGTGCTTCCTGCTGGTTCGGGTTGGAACGAACCGTCTTGAGTGCGTCCTGCATCGACTTGGCGAAGGCAGGCGTGTAGCCGGAAATGCTGAAGGCCAGGTTCAGCTTGCCGATATCCTTGAAGTCGAAGGAATATTCGGTGACATTGATCGTGCCGGGTCCGATTTCCCAGCTGCCCTTCATGGCGATCGTGCCGTCGAGCTGCTGCAGCTTGAGCGCTTCGATCGCTTCCTTGGCCTTCGGGTCGTCGACCTTGCTGAGATCGGCCTTGATGCCGTTGATCTTGGC
>NZ_JAUQTZ010000072.1:0-30686 GCF_059803845.1 Rhizobium sp. UFLA01-1127
ATCATGGCTAAAGAACAGGCTCGAATCGAGGCTCAAAACCGTAAGCAGGCATAAAATCTATTCGCCGGACGCTTACGGAAAAAGGCGCTTTTACGCGCCAGGACTTATAAAAGATGCTCGATTGTGCGGCAACGTGATGCGGCTCGTCATCAACTCCCAGTAAGCTCTGACGCTTGCCAACGCATCCTTCATATTGTCGGCAAGCGGAATTGATGCGATGCCCGCGCCAAAAGCCAAATGCTCCCAGATCTCAACGGTCACCCGAGTGAATTCAAAGAGATCGGTATACGTGGGGCTATGTGGCCCATAGGTGTATTGGGCGGCGTGGGCGACGTGTTTGTCACGCATCGTTTTTAGCCGTTCAAGCCTGCTATCCTTCAAGGCGATTGCGAAAACGTCCATGGCTTGCTGCAGCCGTCGTTGGTCTAATGTTAGATTATTGTCCCAAGGCTGCTTGGCTTCCAAAAATTCGACGGCCGCCCGCAAATGTCTGTCGTCATTCCTATCCACGTTTCCATATGCGCGGACGATCAGTAGTTGGAGGCGGGAAATAAGGGCTGTCGAAATTCGTTTAAAAGACCAAGCTGCCTCCGTGGAATTTGCCTTTGCAAAGGTGTCCGGCTGGTCGCCGAGCTGATAGAGTTCCATTATCGCGAGGCATTCCAGCGCGTCGTCGTAACCACGTTGCGCGACCTCTTGTAGAGCTGTCCAGCTTTTTATTGGTTTGGCTTTTGTCAGTTTTCTTGCTGACAACGCGGCAGCGATAGCCAACTTAATTGACTTCGCATCTGAGCAACCCTGCTGTGACAGAATCTCCGCCGCCGCCTTAACCATCGATTCCGACACCTTCATGCGATCCCTCACGATCAAATTGTGGCTCAAAAGAAAAATCGACAGCAAACGCCAGTAGCCTGGTAGAAAGAATCTATACGGATGAGTACATTACTGGAAATCTACTAGGGGAAACAACCGTGACAGATAAATCAGACCCAAAATTGACCCATGATGGCTGGTCTAACAAATCGCAAAACCTCGATCGCGATATGGTCCAGAAATCATTCTCACCCAAAGCTACAATTTTAGATCGAGCGCCTAGCCACCCAGCACAGCCGTCTTCCTCGAACACAAAGCCCACAACCCCGCCGATTAAGAATGATTGATGTGAAATTTACACCCGAATGGGTGTCGGCGATGGCGACGAGTGCGGGGCTCTTGATTGCGCTCGGCACCGCAGCTTGGACAATTCTTGAGACTGTGCGAGCTCGGGATTTTTCGACGATTGAGGCAATTCGGCGGGCAACACAGGAGGCTTCAAGCATCCTCTATGAGAAGCTTCAGGATGAAAATCTCACTGACGCCGCCTATGACTTTTACGCACGGCATTTTCTCGATGTCTTGGAATTTGCAGCCCACGCAACGAACCACAATATGGTTGCCCGGAAGGGGAGATCTTTTCTCGCTAGTTGGCTGGAAGGTGAAATGATGGCGATCAGGAACTCGGTCGGCCTGAAGCGTCTTATTCAAGCTGCATCGTTATTGGACGGTCCGGAATACAAGGAGCTTCGCGCTTTTTGTAAAGTTCGATCTATCCAACTTCACGATCTTTGAATTTTGCAATTGTGGCTGCGTGGATCGATAAGGGTTATCTCCGGTTGCCGTGAAAAGATGGGCCGCCTGGTTCCTGGGTCGGATGACGTTAGAAATATTTGAGAAATGGGCAATGGGTCGGGCTTCGCGTGATTTGCATCGAAGAAAGTTCAACACGAAGATAACGCACCTCCGCAACATGCTGAGCAAGTGTGACGACACAGGGTTTTTACAGCTCTCATGGGCAGTAAACATGTTGCAATCTGATTTCGGAACAGACGTGCGACGGTATCTTCGTTATCCGAGAGATGCTGCCACGAATGATCTCGATAGCCCATATGCCGTATTTAAATGGGAGATCGAAACAGTCCTCACCTTGTTATTCACTACGGTGAAGGCTTCATTCAAGCGAGAGCTATACGGAACTCAAAGTTACGGGCAATTTGGCCTTTTGACAAATGCCATAAATTTGCTTCGAGATGCAGAGACACATGAGAGCGGCGCGTTTCTGAACTCAGACAACGTCCTTTTGGAAATGCACCGCATAGGGCATCGTCAATTTGGCTGGCAAAGGGGCTTCGCTACTGGCGAGCGACTCTATCGATTTGCGTATGTCTACGGGCAGGGTGCTTGCGCAGATTATTTTGAAGCCACTTACGGATTGACGATCCAAGAGTTTCTAAAAATCGGCTTTGTTTTTTTCGTTCAGTTGCAGAAGCATCCTTGGACAAAGGCAATTGGAATTGACGGCTTGGGGTTGGACGCCTCAAATCTCGAACGAGCGCTTCCGTTGTTTTCTCGCTCGCTAGCGGAAACTCGCGCAGATGCCCGGGCTCTGGTAGCTAAAGCCCGAGAGAGCCGGGTGGCGCAAACTGCGTACTTGCCCAGCCCGCTGCGACGTTTTCCCATTATTACTGCGCCAGAGCACGAGGCTTATATCGCGCCGCTTCCGCAGCTGATCATGAATCGAATGACCGCAGGCCTCTACTATGACATTGCAGGCGGCCCCGGAAACCTCATTACGGAAGCGAACAATCGTTTTGAGGAGTATGCGCGACTTGTAATCAAGGTTTTTTTTCCACGCTTTGACGTGCTGCCGAGTCAGCGCTACGGGCCGAAGAAGACCGCCGTCGATACCCCTGATATTCTCATAAGGGATGGCGAACAAATTGTTGGCGTCATTGAGTGCAAAGCGACGAAACTGACGCACGAAGCTCAATTCGCAGAAAACCCGATGGAAGGAGCTGAAAGGGCCTACTCCCAGGTGGTCAAGGGGATCACGCAGCTTTGGAAATTTTTCTCTGACGTCCGACGTGGGATATTTTCTGCAATTCCCGTCGCCGACAATGCTCATGGAGTCTTGCTTACGATGGATGCCTGGTTGCAAACATCCGCAGAACTTCAAGCCGCCGCAATCGCGCTTGCAAAGAACCGTGTCGAACAAGATCCCGAAGTAACGGACGCTGACATGCGACCTGTAATTTTCTGCTCGATGCAAGAAGTGGCAGACATCATGTTTGTATCGGATGAGGATCAATTTCTCGCTACTTTAGGGAATGCTGCCAAAGAGGAGTTCAAAGGGTGGCCGTTACGCGAGGTACGGAGGTCAACGGCCGCCGAAGGAGAAGGACGTGCCTATCCATTGGACATAACCGACCTATTGCCTTGGTTCGGGGATATTCGCGAGGCCGACGGAAAACACGATTGATTGTTGGCTTGCCGGACTTGAGGAAGCGCCTGGATCGCCTTTCGCCGCTGCAGAGATTCGACCAATAATTCTCTGGCGACCGGGAGCTGTTCAGGATTGAGGAATATTGCCATCCGCGTCGTATACATCGCAATGATACTGACCAAAGGCATTCCAAAGCACGTTGAACGCCGGGCGCATTGCTTTCGTGGCGTCAATATCAAAGCCGTCGACATAAATTACCGGCAAAACGGTTATTTCTCGCCCTAGTGGTTCCGTTTCCTGGAACACGCCTCCCGGTCGTGCGTAGCGATAGACGGTCTTGGACACGCTGCACAATGATAAAAAAACATACGCCGGTAGCCCCATGTCATAGTGCTCGACGATGTTCAGACACTGCTTTACGCGATTGACAACCAATGGGACGAATTGGACGCCAACAAAACGCGATGCTTGACCGTCGCCCGTTGGCAGATCAGCAGCCCCCTCGATCACACCATTTCGAAAGTACCTACGAATTCCTAGCGACCTTAACGAAGTGCGTGCCGCCAGCCAATCTTTGCGCACCAAAGGGCAATTTACCCAATCCTGACCTGCGCCCGTCTACCAATCATCCTTTTTAAGAAATCGCACATAGTCGGACTGCAACGACTTCGCTTCGCTGTTCGTTTCCGGGTAGAGGGAATGCGATGTTGAGATGTTTTGGTTCGACGTCAGTGCGACTTGTTGCTTCTCGACCCAGGGAAGCAATTGATCAATCCCCGTTGAAACAGGCTCGTCCGTCAGGTTCACTGAAACGCTCGTGAGACGAACGTTTTCTCCGACCAGGGTCTGAAGATTACCCTGGTTAGCGATGACCGCACTGTTGGGATCCGCCATATCGGCGAAGTAAATCACTGTGGGGACATATTCCGACGGTACGTTGATTGGATGATGGGGAAGCTCGCTGACCTTCCTGTATGGCGGTAACGCCTTAAACGCTTGAAACGGCATGCTCCGGGCTCTGAATGAGTGGTCAGCAACACCCAAAAGAGCGAACAAATATTTCCCGTTAGAAAACTTGATGGGGATTGCCTGACCTTGAACAGCAAAGGTGTATCCGCACATTCCAATACAGGGGATATTCCGGCGGATAGCGACGTGCACGACATTGGAACCCATGACTCGTGCCCCATTCTCGTCAAAAGTTACCTGGACTCGATAGCTGAATTCATCTTCAGTGGAAGCAATTCTCTGCCACATCGCAAGACCCGCGAGCGCCGTGAAGAGCAGGCCAAAGAATATGAGTAATTTCCATAGCCATTTCACGCGTCGACACCATGCCAATCAAAATCTCTGTTACTCGGCTACACACTCCAGGCTACTTCACCCCGAGTTCGACACCCTTGGTGATACGCGGGCGTCCCAGGTAATCCTTGAGCCAGCATTCTGACTTCTTCGGGACGTACGAGAACGCTTTGCAAACATTGTCACCGATGCAGGCGGTGAAGCATGCAAGATAATTCGTGTTCTGCAATCGCTTATAGTCGCCGCCTGGCGTGTCCATGCCGGAATAGCTGGTAAAATCGGACACTATGACGCTGGCTGCCTTTGTGGATGAATAGGACGCGATGGCGTCGCTATTTCTGATCAAGGCAACCACGTTGTCCTTTAGGAAGCAGACGCCGTGCTTTGTGTTATAAGTTATCGCCGCACAACGCCCCTCACCTTCGCAAATCTGGTGGCAATCGGCATAGGTGACGTCCTTCACCATCCGATAGTCGAATCCAATCGCATCATAGCCACGAGCGTCGATCAGGGCGGTAGTTGTGGGCTGAGCCGGTAGGCTTGTCGACGCCTCGGGTGGCTTTGCGGCAGCCTGTACCTCGGGCTTCCCGTAACAAAGGATCTGAAAGACTGATGGGGTTAGCTTCTCAGCAAGATCGGCCGTCGAGATCGGCTGTTGATCTGCGGCTCGGTCACCGGACTGGCCCGCGATACTTTGTGACTGCATGAACAAATCCGCGACCGAGGCGCGAATTGCAAAATTGACGTTCTGCGCTGTGATGCCGATTTGGTCGGCAGTCTCTTTTGACAGAGTTGTGCTCGTGATCCCCATCAGGAAGCCGTCGCGGTCCACTACCGGTCCACCAGAGTTGCCCGGCTGGATTGGGGTAGATATCTGGATATACCTCGTATCGTTTTTCAGCCCAGCCAGCGCATTCACGTTTCCGGTCGTTACCTTCACGGAGTCTGCCAACAGGCTGGCTAGGGGATACCCGATGGCGACCAAGTCTTCCCCCAAGCGTGTTGGTGCATGCCGAAAGACGAGTGGCTTCAATGGTTCAGGCGCGGCGATCTTGATCAGAGCAAGATCGTTGTTGGCGTCGATCCGGGGATCCGCCGCATCGCCTTTTCCCTTCACCTCAATCCGCGTGCAACCTTGGACGACGTGAGCATTCGTCAGCAGCCATCCATCGTTTGTAACGGCAAAGCCCGTGCCGGAGGAATTCGGGCTGTCAGCAAAGCAATTTGACGCGATGCTGGCGCTCGCGACGATGACGACAAGAATACGAGACAAACCCGACATGCCAAGCTCCCCAGGGTGAGGAGACACTAGAACTCCGGCGCACCGCAATGCAACCATATCTTGCGGCAACGGTTAAGTTTTGGGTTAAGGACACGCTGGGAACTCTTTGTCCCGTCAGGTTGCGATCGCCTTTATTTTGAACTCCGAGGAACCACGGGCTATTCGGCAGCACCGAAATGTAGCTCTTTATTTCCATATTTAATTCGGTCCGTCCGAACAATTTATCGTGGCATTTATCCATGCTGCTGCGACCACCCAGGACCAAGCTGTGCTCAATTCGAGGCCACCGAATAATTCACCTGATAGGGGATTTAGAAATTTCGGACGGCTACAGTGATCGCCTAGCCGTGGAACTTGGGCTAAATGCTGTCGCTAAAAGCGGACATCTGATTGTTCGAGCCAACCGGAAAATGGATATCTTCGTGGTTGCCCTGCCAATTCGAATGAAGGAGCAGTGATTGAGCAAGCTATGTACGAACAGTAGCAATTCGATCGGTGCCTATTCCATTGAGCGGTGTATCCGCACAATGGAATAGGAATTGCTCCTATAATTCGGCATCTCCGAAAAGTTTGCATTGCGAAATTCGAGCCGATTCTGCGGAAAAGTTAGGGGATTGGTGGAAAATCTTAGTGGATTGGTCGAATACGGCCTTCCGATAGCCGCACAAAATCAACCACTTAAACCCCATCCCGAATTTCTGGAATCTATAGAATTAATGCTAGCGGAAATCCGGCTCGTTCATCCGGGCTTATATGCCGGTCCGATGGCTCGCAGCCCTATTTATGATTGGCGGCTCCGATCGACGCAAAATCTAATCATGCCAGCGTCGAACCAGGTCAGGAAACTTGTCCAGGAGCGCACATTGCTGGTCTGGGTCCAACCCCTGATATTTTCCCATCGCCGTCATAAACCTTGCTTGGAATGTTCCGTCTGCTCTTCGTTCAGCGACCGATCTTTCCCTCAGCCACTCGCCTTCGCCGGTCTCATCATAGCGCCAGTTGCAATCCATCCCCGCTGCGGTAATCGCCGCAAGCGAGTCGATTTCTACGGCAGTTAGCGGCTTTCTGAATTGGATTTCCTGGAGGGCGTGGACCGCAACCAACACAAACAGAGCGGTCACCCCACACAGAACAGTCACACCCGTCATTATCCAACCCTTCATTCCGAGCATTCTGTGAGAGCCCTGTCAGTACCTGCCAAGATCAAAGGCCCATCCGTGGCCTGACACGATCCTGAGGGTTGAAGCATGGACAGCATCTTTTCAACGGATGTAGAAGGCAGCATGCGGCATTCAGAACTCGTTGGGCGCGGCAGATGTTTTGATACCGGTTCCTCGGATAACATCGCCCGGTTCATCAGTGGACGAGAAGGCCCTCGTAATGACGTGGGATTTGAGCGCCTCGGCGCTCTGGATATAGTAGATACCGTTTGGAGTCGCTAATCCCATCATGGCGAATACGTCATTACTGCTGACGCCCATTTCATCGAGGTAGATGGCAAGCTTCCGATTCAGCTCTGGATCGATTTTCGTCGATATCACATCGAGCCTTCGTCTTCCCGTCTCTTGGTGACTTGGGCCGTTTGTAAGCTGATGAACGCCAACATACGCGTTAGCAGCCGCAGCCCGTGCCCTGCCTCCTGCCAAGACGAATGGGCAAGCTGAGAAGCAGTATGCCCCTCCGACGTGAACTTCGCCTTCAGACCATCCATCCTTGATGATCTTTTCCGTGCAGCGGGGATCGAGCATTGGACAGCCATTCAACTGTGTTCTGCCTACCGCAGTATCTAGTTCGGCAGTCCGGATCATGCGACCAACCGAGAGCGCCGCTGCTACGTCTCCACCACGAGATTGAAGCACCACGGGAAGTTTTCTGCCCCCAAGATCCTTCAGAAGCTTTTTAAATCGTTTTGGCGTCTCAGCTGTTATCTTGCCTTCGGCAGATATCCATTGGACACAGCTTTCTTGACAATTACCGTTGCTGACCAACACGAAGTTCATGGATCGCTCTTCCGGCGTCTCTTTGCTTTCGGTTGCAGATGCAATGGCAATCCCGAACAGAAAAACGGCTGCGGTGATCAGGGAAAGGGCTGTAGGAAAGCTCAAGCGCGTCGCCATGAAAAGCTCCAGAAACGGCAGACTCACTGATATCGCTTCGCCCACCTTCCTACAACCATTTTGAGAAGCAGGACATCTGCAGATAGCGGATAAGACGATTAAATTGTCACGTCGCAACGCTCTACGGATCCTTGCCGCCTGATCACACGTTGGCCGCCCTCGGATTAAGCACTTCGACGCGTGACCCGTACGACGACACTTTCAAAGAGGCCCGATCAACCGATATCACCTCCGCTTGACACCCTGCCAAAATGAGAACATTTATAGAACAGACGAGGCTGCTTGCCTCGGTTTATGGAAAAATGAGGAAGAATACCGCCGCTTTGTCGGCGGGACGGAGATAAGTGCCGTGCAGGTGCCCCGCTATTCGCTCACGCCCCATGATGCCGAAGTCTTTCGGGAGCTTGTCGCGTTCCTGGGAGAAGATGTTTTTGACCAGCGGGGGAAAGATGGTGCCATCGCAAAATCAGACGCATTCCAGCGACGTATCAGCGAAGCACGTGGCGTTCTCAGGCATATCGGTGCTTACGATGGAGCAAGTGGGAACGAGAAAACCATCCGTTAACCAAGGAATCCCTACCCTCCTGCCGTGGCTCCAGAATCGCTATTTGGTTCCTGGAGTCGATCGCGCTCATCTTTCGAGGATTTTTCCATGGCTGACGATACCGCAAAGATCGCACGCTCCACAGACGAGATGATGGTCGCAGATCATTTCTGCGAGTTTCCGGGATGTGTGAAATGGGGTGGGCTCGGATACGACGTAGGGTACGGTGAAGCCCAATGGTTTTGCTACGAGCACAAATGGGATGACTACCGTCTGGGGAAAGCACGGCGCTCATTCTTCGATGATGAGGCTTCTGGGATCGAGGCGATCATGGTCGAGCCTCATACTGCAGCTTTCGGGTAAGCTGCCGCTTCATACATCTGACCCATTGTCATTGACGCTCGGCCAGCTGGTGACCAGATCACATTTTTATTGCACCACTCAACCGGGTGGGAGGCACGTCGCGATACTTGGCGGCTACTTGTTCATGTAGTTTGATAACGTCATCGACCAAGACGTCCGGCAACCGACATTGGGTTTTGACCTCAAAGATAAATGGCTCTTGTTCATCTGCCGCACCTGGGTAGTAGCGCTCAAAGATGAGCCCGATATGGGGTTCGCCCGTTTGGGAGTGGAGACCGAGCGATAAGCGCGAGCGCCCTTCCAGGATATTTGAAGAGCCGCTTTTGAATGCTCCGATCCAAGTGTCACTACCGGATGTATGCGCCTCCGGTAGCAAGAGGTCGCAGGCCTCACCCACAGTCATCCCTTCCCAACGGTTGCCGCTGCGGGCTTGGGCGTGCATGTAATCCGCATCCTGTAAACCAGTACGTATGACACCCGTCTCAAAATTCCGCTCCGCGCGAATTTCCAATGGAGCGGTGCCGAAACGCAAAAGTCCCTTGTGATTTTTCTGAAACGCGCCCGCAAGATAATAGAGATATTCCCCCCAAGGTTCGATCTCCCAGAAAACTCCGTCATACGTTGCGGGCTTGCCGTGATCTGCCGGAAAATCAAACCAGACGGGAACCGATATCGGATCGTCAATGACGAGCTTGGGCTGGAGATTGACTTCAGGGTGTGCAGCCAGGTTGATCGTCGCATCCCCCAATGGCTTAACCGCCTTCGCCTTCGAGGAGCCACGAAAAAACCTCTGTAACCAGCCTGGCATAGGACCCCGCAAAACAATATTCTCGTTTTCTACTATCCAAATGACGTTACCGGAAAGTTGATCGGGCGGGCTAGTCTCTGTGGATGCGATAGGATCACGCCCAAGCCGCATGACAATGCCGTCGCAATCGCTAACAGAATGCTCGTATGACCTCGTTTCGTGACCCGGATCTCACAGACCGTGCCTATATCGGCGCAACCGCCTACCATGCGATCAAGCGCTACTTTGCGCATGCGGAAGGATTGCCCGCCGGGTATGACTTCGAGGCGCGTTACCGTGCCTATCTGCGAGAGGCGTTGGAAGCACCGGACAGGAAAGCCTTTTCGCTCGCTACAATGCGTTTCTTCGCGAGCCTGCGAAATGGCCATACTTCCTTTTGGGACGAAGAATTGACGCAGCAGACAGGACCGATGCCGTTCAGGATAAGACGGATCGAAAATCAGTGGACGGCGGTCCGATCAAGGATGGCTGAGCTTCATCCCGGTGACGTGGTGACGGTCGTTGACGGCAAACCGGTCGACGACTGGCTTGAGGCCGTGCGTGAACACATTGGTCAATCCAGCCTGGCGGCGCTGGATTGGATGACATGGCTCCGCCCCTATCTGTTACCGCTGCGTTTTACGATCGGCACGGATGACGGTAGGCAAGTGCCAATCGACTTGAGAGAACCACCGACGGGTCCAGAGCGGGGCCCTCCTCTCGCAAGTGAAGTCGAAACGATCCACCGCCCAGACGGACTGGTGGTGATCCGTATTCCTAGCTCTGATGACCCGAAATATGAGGAGGCCGCTATTGCTGCCATTCGGGGTGTGGAAAGTGCACGTTTCATTCTCCTCGATCTTCGCGACAACAATGGAGGCAGTTCGCCAGGCGGGTTGCTGTCTGCCATTATGACGAAGCCCTATCGGGGCACATTGGTGTCCACTCCCATGACGATCGCGAAGTCCGACGCTTCGAACTCCTTCAACGGCAATATCCCCGCGCTGCCGACAACCATGATGCAAAGCGGCCCTGATGTAACGCTACCCTTCCCAGACGCCTGGCAGGGAAAGATGGCGCTGCTCATCAATGGTGGCAGCGCTTCTGCTTGCGAGGATTTCGCGTTGCGCTTCAAGGATGGTGATCGTGGGCTCGTGCTCGGTGAACCCAGCTTTGGATCGACGGGGCAGCCCTACTTCATGAGGTTTCCGGAATTCGGCATGTCGTTCGGGGTATCGACCAAGCGCGAATACTTTCCCGATGGTCGCCAGTTCGAAGGCGTGGGCGTGACGCCTGACGTACTTTTTCCTCTAACCCGCGACGAATTGCGGAACGATGTCGGCACTCAGCTCGAACTGGCGGCTAAGATGCTATTGGCACAGTAAACCGCTCGTCGCCGAAAATCTCTCCAATAGATGGAAACTAGCTCACTTGACGTGACTCGCCGAACCGTTCAGCATCAACTCGGTTGGTGCTACCGGTCCGCTCACGCCTTCAGGGGCATGGTGAAAGCACCAGATTGACCATCAATTTCTCGCGAGAGATCGGTCCGTCAGAAACGTGAGCACTGGCTTCGTGGTCCGATCCATCACGGGAATAACATCCATGAATAGCTACAAAGACGCCAAGCACATGGCGAAAGTGCTCGAAGAAACGCTGCGTGAAAGAAATGTTGCCGTCTCTCATGGAGAAGCTCTGAACATTGTTGCAAGGCAGTTCGGTCTCAATGACTGGAATACCCTGTCCGCCCGTATCAAGAATGATGAGCGCTCGGGTGCCAGGCGAATGCAGGCCCTGCAATGCTGGGATTTCATCGGTGAGCATCCAACCGAATTCGATTTCGGCCTGGACGAGAACGCCCGCAATTCCGAGCGTCGGGCGGCTGTCATACGCTACAGCGGCACCAAACCGACACGCTATCCTGAAGTTAAACGTGTTTTTGGGACGCTTGCGCAAACGGTTGCCGCCCATCCATATCATGGGCAGCGTATTGAAGTTGCGGCCGATCTGGCCACGGAAAGAGTGTCCAACGGGGCGACTATATGGGTGCGTGTCGATGGTTCATCCGGGAACGCATTGGCTTTTGACAATCTGAAAGATCATACGGGTAACGGCTGGCTGTTTGGTGATAACGACTGGACGCGCCGGAGGATTGTGATCGACGTGCCGCCCGACGGGGTGAAGCTGTTCTTCGGGTTCTTCCTGAAAGGAACAGGCACGGTTTGGAGTGCGGATTTCACTCTAACTCCCGTGGGCGCAGATACCTCTCTCACGGGACGGCCCTTCAGCAGGCCTCCCCTAAACCAGAGCTGGATACTGCCCGACAACCTCGATTTTTCGAGGGTCGTTAGCCTGGCGCTCTGAATACCAAGGCCGAACGGGGGAAATTCCGTTCGGCTTTCCGTTCGAGAAGACTTCGATCGGGGCCGACGGCAGCCAAGGTGAGCGCTTCACGCCGCTTTTGGTCATATGAAGCCGTTATGGTGCTGGGGTATCCGTTGGGCATCATTCGTGTCCAACGCCTGTCGAAAAAGCTCGGCCATATTTTCATTGATTGTCGATAAGCGCATATTCGAATTTGATGGCTATGCTATCAGCTATGTCAATCGCAAAGGTAAGGCTTGTGGTCGGCAGCTCGGTGGGTGCTGGGCACCCACGTCCAATTTTAGAAGGCGTGGATGATTCGATGGAACGTACCGACTGGCTCGACAAGAGTGAGATTGATCCCGACTGGGATCAAGCCTTCGCCGATGAAATCCTCGGTACCTTGGTTCTCCTTGGGATTACCCATCGCGACCCCGACGGGACCGTAACAAAAGAGGAGCAATTGCACGGTTACGTCAAATCCGTCGATCAACGCTGGGGAATAACAATCAAACTCGAAGGCGACGACGTTCGGGAGGAAATCAACCTTCCTCCCATGCTTGAAGTCTTCGAACGGGCGGAGCCCGGTACCTATGCCGATCACGCTGGCAATGCCGTCCGCGACCCCGATTTCACCGCATATTGGACCGTCACCTTCGGAACGAGTTAGCCCCAACCCCTCGGCCACTTTTGGTCAACGGCGGGAATACGCCACTAGCAAACCCAAAAACTGTTGCTTTCCATGATTCAGCTGCTGAACATCATACAACGCCACCTTGCGGCTTATCGCTTAGCACTTGTAGGTTTGCCGTCTTTGGGGCTGTATTTTTATCCCGATGTCTTCGTGATCGTACCGCTTGCGCTCCTCCCTGCTATTCCCGGTGCCCTCCTTCGCCCCTGGCGTGACAACCACATAATTAATGGTCAGGCGAAGGCTGCGATAGATTGGTACGACGGCGTCGTCTGGATCTGGCGGGGCTTCCCCATGAAATAAATCTACGCGCAAGGCACGCGATCTAACTGATCCATGCGAGGGCGACGTAGGAGATGAGAACATGAAGACGCTTGGTCTCTTGCGGAAACAGACGATAACTCGCAAAGGCGACATGGAGGGCCAGTTGGCCAAATTTCTGATTGGCATCATCTATCACGAACCGGAATCAATGACGCTTTGGCAAAAAGGACTTGTCGAGGATTGCGAGTCTTCGACAGGTCTCTTCGTTAAGGCCGAAACAAGCGACCTCGCCCTCGCTTGGGGCGAGAAAGTGGGGCAAGAACTTCTGCGAAGGGCAAATGCAGATCCAACTTTGGATTTCAACGAATTGGGCTACTACTGTTGGCTCGAAGAAAATCCCTCAACATCCCAATGGCGGCATTGCCTCGATTTCTTCCAAGTGGTTGGCGAAGGCGAATTTCCGGATTTTGATAAAATGGGGACGGAGGCGTACAAGCGCTGGATGACAGCCGCCCGCATTTAGACCGGGCGAACGGTACGAGAAATCGCTTTTCTACTGAACTTTACCAGAATTTCCACCATGGCCGCCCTGGAAGGCAGTATACGCATGGATGGGAAGCAAGGCACCGCTATCGCAGTCAAAAGTCCAGCAGTTGCCGACCAGACGATGTACCTCAGGTTCAACAAAACCAATAAGATTGGTAATCAGACCCGGATCATCCTTGCTGTTCCAAGACAATTCAATACGCTGATTGCAGAGAGCTATTGCACTACTATGTTCGCGGGGGAAATTTACCGATATCTCCCGGGATTCCTTCAGTACATGTGCCCCTTTGCTCAATTGGATGTCTCGCCTATTTGACCGCCACGTTTACCGTCATCATTAACGGCCACAGGCAGTCCCGCATCGATAAGCATTTACCGTGGAATTATCCGTGCACGGCAGGCAATTTTCACACGTAGTAGCTCCCCCTTTGCGTCCGACCGCCTCTTTCGGAAGGGTGGTTCGTGAAGTAAAACACTTCAATGAAAAACGAACTCGTCCACGAAATCTGGCTCGATCCCGAGCCAGACGGCCAACGGCTCCCCGGCCTTTGTCTTGCTGGCCCAATGGGGAACGGCTTCAGAGCGCTCCTTAATAAAGGGGCTGTTAAGGCTGGCGAGATAACTGGGCATAGCCATTTCGATGTCATGACGAAATACTGGAAGCTTCAGGGCTGGGGCGAGTACCAGACGGAGCACCGGCAGGGTCACGAGCCATATCCAGACGAATGGGCTCTCATTCAACGCCCCTTTATCGACAGCATGTGAATTTCCGGCTTGACCGCGATCGACGCAAACTCGCCTTGGGTCTGAAGGCCGGTCTTCAAAGCGAACCCCGTATTGGTGGTCAAGTGTGATTGGCACATCGCTTACGATACTTCGGACCTGCAGGCGAGGATTTGGGAGATGGCCCGTCAGATTTTGGCAAAAATAAAATGTTCAGGGCTGTCTGCATTTGCCTCTGAAGCTACGGAGGAGCCGTACGCCCCCTTAATTGTGTTGAAGGTGGCCAAACGACTACCGCCCCTGCTCCCCAGTCTCAGCAGTCTGACGGCAAAGGATATCGGGCATTCCGTTTTTCGAAATCTGCAAGCGGCGCACGGTGTAATACGCGCCGGTAGTTCTCAAGCGTCCACTCACCGAGATTGGATGAGATGCGGCTCATTATTTCCACTGTTGGTGCCATCCAGTTCCAGCGAGAGTAGCCATCGTCCCTAAGACCATAGGGAAGCGGCGCAACATCGCTCGGTGCGCTTCTGCTTCGCAGTTCAATCGATTGAGCATGTGCCTCGGCCATACCGATTAAGAACCGTCTCGCGGCGTCTGAAAGGGAGAGTCCTGCTATCCGCTGAATCTCACTTCCTCTTTCTGTGATCACAATATCGTAGCGACCAGCTACGACTTCGACGTGGGCAGAGCCATCGTCCCGACGCACCCTGGGAATTTGGATACATTCTCCGAGGTCAGCTCTGGCCCAAAGACCTTCAGTTACAGCTTGAAGCTCAACGATCAGATCGCTTTGCATTCTTAGTTTCCTCATAAACATAAGAAAGACCGTCGAGAGACCTGGAGGGAAGAAGCCCAGTAAAGCTCGATCTCCGGGTATGGACTACAAAAGTTGCAATCCTTGGGACATCTCGTTCTGCAGCATGCCAAATTTGAAACTCCATTGGTCATCCCATATGAGAAACAGCGTCCATCACCAACGATACGCCCTCCCACAATTTTTCATTTTGTTGGGGCGATCTCTCGATGGACCGGGCGACATTGGCAATGATCACCCGCTCGGCGGGCATGACGGCGATCATCTGACCAAATGCGCCGTGAGCGAAATATCGGAATGGCGGAAGATACGCATGATATTTCGATGCCTCTTGATTCTGGGCTTCCCCATTGTGGCCTGTAGTCCACCACATGTAGCCATAGCCTGCCTACCCGTCGAAGGAATGCGCTGACACACTGTCATGCACCCATTGTTCAGGTAGGACCTGCGCACCATTCCAACGTCCACGGTTGAGATAAAGCCACCCAAAACGCGCAAGGTCTCTCGCCGTCATATGCATATGATAGGCTGGATGCTGTGACTGAGCGCCTCGCAGGTAAGCACCATCGGACGGATGGAAATCCCGCATTCCGATCCTGGTCGCAATGTCCGTCATCACGCCGTCGAACACCGTGTGGCCGGTCGCCTGTTCATAAATTGTCCCGAGAGCATTGAAATCCCAATTGTTGTAATGCCAGAAACTGCCGGGCTCCTGGCTTCCTCGGGGCGGCTTTGCAGCAGTCATCTCTTTCGATTCAGCCAGCGCGGGATGATAGATGCCTGATCGAGCCTGAAGGAGATGCCGAACAGTCGCTTGGCGCTCAGTCTGGGTCAGGCCGTCAATGTCGTCGATGCCCAAATCCTCCATCGTGGCATCAAGGCGAATTTTACCCCGTTGCACCTCCATCCCGATCAGGGCGCTGAGAAAGCTTTTGCGGATGGAACGGATGAGAACTTTTTGATCTGTCGCACCGCTGTCGTGGATAATCCGCCCCTCATGAACAACGATCGTCCCGATCGAGCCAAAGGCCGCGAATGCTGCCTCGGCTTGCGCCAGGAGTTCTCCGGGCCAACCAGTTAGACTCGCCTCCTCCCATTTATTGTCTGGGAACACTACGCTGTTCATACGATCTCCTCTTTAGGATGAAGATAAGGTGTTCGCCTGCCTTTTTCGTGCCTCCGACAATTTGCGAACGGCAAAAGGTTCGTTCCGCTCAGGAACTTTTGCGATCTTTCGTCGCCAACAAGATCTTGCTATTCAAAATTGCAATTCGATCATGGCGAGGCAAGATGAGACTGGAACTTTTTGTTGTGACGATGGCGATCGTTGGATTGACTGTCAGCGGATGCGCGAGACGCGTCGAGGATATGAGCAGAACCGAAATTGACGCTGCGACGAGAAGAAAAATTAACGAGTGCATTGTCGAAATAAACCAGGGCAAACACGCCAACTACATCAAGCCAGGAGATCCGGCCTATAGGCTCATTCGCTGCACACTAGATAAGGAGTGCTGCGCACCGTCCGGAACTACCAAAGCCGCTTCCGAAGCCTTGCCAGCAAGAAGCCGTAAATCGCCGTAAATTGAGGCATTCAGGGATGGTCATGAAACATCAACGCCGACCTGCCTGGCGGTTCCTTTTACTGCCCCTGCGGCTCATCATAGCCGTGCTCGTCATCATCAGTGAAATCGCCCGGCCCGTTTATCGGCCGCTTGTGAACTGGTTTGCTTCGCTTTCCATCGTAAAGCATTTTGGCGAGTATGTCGGTTCGTTGCCACGAAGCGTTATTCTCGTTCTCTTCATTGTGCCGCTGGCGATTGCCGAACCCCTGAAGATCTATGCATTGCTCGTGATCGCCCGGGGCCATGTGATCTCAGGGCTGGTCATAATCGCATTGGCGTATCTGATGAGCTTTCTCCTGGTTGAGCGCCTGTTCCACGCGGGTCGTGAGAAGCTGCTAACCTACGCTTGGCTAAAATGGATTATGGATCGCGTCGAGATCGTTCGAAATTGGATGGCCGAGGTGAAGGAAAGCTTCAGGGCCTCCGTACGCAGCTGGCTTGGGTATCCCCGAAACTGATCAGTCAAAGGTGACGGAATCCGGACCCAGAGAGCCCCCCGATGCAGACGTACCAACAGGCAACACTTTTGGGAACGGTACAAGGTGAGCTTCATAAACCGGCATGACGAACCGTCATGATGGGCTCGCGAAGAACGATTTCAGCACAGAGCGATGATTGCCGTTTGCATGCGATGCAACTATATTTTCCGAAGGCACACGAACAGCAAAGGAGGTTGCCTATGACATCGCGGGACGCCTGATCCAGCAATATCGAGACTTCTGTCTTTCCAAAGGCATCGACTTCACACGCATAGAATCCGTACGGCCGCCCGATAACACCACGCTCTTCTGCGGCGCTGGCATGCAGCGGTACAAACCCCTCTTCTCCGATCCATCCTACATTGGAACCGTTGCGAACTCTCAGGCCTGCCTGAGAATGGGCGATCTCGACGAAATCGGAGACGGCACGCATTTCCTCCACTTCACGATGCTCGGGCTTTTCTCGTTTCGAGAAATGACCGTCGGCGACGCCATCGACTTCTGGATCGAGTTTCTCGGGACACTCGGCCTCGTACCCGATCACGTCACGATCCATCCGGACCGGCTGGAGCATTGGACGCCGCTTTATCGCGGTCGCATTCCCATCGTTCCCGATGACGAATGCACCTGGAGCGACGGCAACGTCAGCGGCTACTGCACCGAGTTCTACAAGGATGGCATCGAGATCGGAAACATCGTCAATCCGCTCGGGACCTGCATTGACGTCGGCTTCGGTGCCGAACGTCTTGATATGATCGTGAACAGGACGCCTCCGGATGACGCTTTGGCTACGTTGCGCGATACCGTCATGCGGATTGTGGAAAGCGGCTACCAACCAGGAAACAAGGAGCAAGGATACATCCTGCGAAAGCTCCTCCGTCGTATCCATGTGATCGGCGGAACGCTGGACCATCCCTATTTCGAGCAAGAGGTCGAGCGTCAGCAGCGACTGCGTTCCAAGTATCGCCGACTTCGGGACAAACATCCTGACAAGAGCCCAGAATGGTGGTTCGACACCCATGGCATCGACGTTGCTGAGATGCACGAGAGCGGCGACCAATAGCAAGGCACATCGCCTCCTGATGACAAGCCCGGGAGGCGATGCGCACAACAATGCGCCGGGCTTTTGCTCCTGTCTCGGCGCATTTTCCTCACCTCGTAACCGACTGATGGCCGGACCAGGGAAGATGACTCCAACTTGACTTGGGCAGAAGGTAGACCGACGTTGAGGCGAGCATCTTGGCCGTGATTCTAGGATTTCCGTGACCGTCACAACAGATTTTATTGCTGATCTCGTGCGAGCCGCAAATGGGGTCGAGAAACTATCTGCCCATCAGGTCAGCGATCTGCTGGATAGATCTGTCGATACAATCCGGCAACTACGCCAAGAACTCGGGATCGTCCCGGTGCCGGGCAAAGACGCGCTGATTTATATTCGTACCGTTTCGGCGGGAGCAGCCAGGGTGCCGCAGGAGGAATGGCACTACGGTCTGCTTCACGCAGCGGAGATGATCCGTGACCTCCACATTGTTCGCGATACGGGCACAGAATTTCGAATTTGCGAGATCGAGCCATGAAGACGGCAAGATCCGGCTCTGCGAGGAAACCCGTCTCGAACAATGAGCATGATTGCCAGCATGGAAGAAGGGATTCACCATGAACGATGTCGAACGACCTGCCGCGCGGACATATTGATGGAGCAACTACCATCTTATCCGATTGCGTCGTGCCTCCAAATTGCCTTGGAAAATAGGACTCCTTCTCCATGACAACCAACAACCGTATTGTCCTCTCCAGCGACCACTCAGGAGTTCAGTTGCGGCAGACCATTGCCGCCCACATCACGGCGCTTGGCTGGGCAGCGGTCGACATCGGACCGACGACGCCAGAAAGCACTCATTACCCTAAGCACGGCGAAGCGGCTGCACGGCTCGTCGCCTCTGGCGATTGCCGACTTGGCATCATTTTATGCGGTACCGGACAAGGCATTATGATGGCGGCAAACAAAATAAGGGGCATCAGGTGTGGTGTCTGTGCAGACACATTTTCAGCCCGCATGATCCGCCGACACAACGATGCCAACATGCTGTCGATTGGCGTGCGCGTGGTGGGTGAAGGATTGGCACTCGATATCGTGGATACATTCCTGAATACCCAATTCGAAGGCGGTCGTCATTCGACGCGGATAGAAATGATTGCTGCATTGGAGGCGTAAGGCTCGGCTTTTGCTTCATGTTCAGCATTTGCTTCATGTTCAGCAAAAGGCGCTGTTCGAGGAAGAGCCGGGGATTTGTGTCGGGATTACTCACACGTTTTCAACCATATACAAACGTGAGGCTGCTTTGCTATGGTTGAGAGTTGGAAACTTTTTCATGGTGGTTGGTAGCTCAGAATGTTTGACCCAACTGAGATTGTTGAGATTGCCGAAAAGGCCGCGCAACAGGCAGGGCATGCCGTCACCGATCAGTGGAACGCGTACAAACTAGACGTTAAAGACAAGGGTGCGACGGATGTTGTTAGTGCCGCCGACCTCGCCGCCGACCGCATCATATCGACAGCGATACGCACCGCATTCCCTGGCCATCGGATTATGTCCGAAGAAGGCCCATCCGAAAATGAGGTCGATTACTCCGGCCCCCTTTGGATCATCGACCCAATCGATGGCACTGCAAATTATGTTCGTGGACATGGATATTTTGGCATCTCGATAGCATTCGCATTTGATGGGGTCGTACAGGCGGGATGCGTCCACGCACCAATACTCGGAGAGACATTCCTGGCGGTGAAAGGCGGCGGAGCAAAACTGAACGGTAGCTCGATCAAGGTCGCCTCGCCGAATACTTTGCTTAGGTCGATTGTCAGCACGGGCTTCCCTCATGAGAAATCGGACATTGATCATCTGGTCAGACGGGTGAGCGTGTTGCTTCGAAGTTGTAAGGATATTCGACGTGGCGGTTCTCCTGTTTTAGACATCTCTTACGTCGGGATGGGACGGCTGGACGCACACACGGAAACGCTTTTTCCCTGGGACGTTGCGGCAGCCGGTTTAGTGGCGACCGAAGCAGGCGCTAAGCGAAGCAACTTGGGGCCGGTACCGATCGATGTCCCTGCTGACCTTTTGGGTGAGGATGTCGTGTTTTCGGCCCCGGAAATTCATGAGGAACTTGTCGACCGACTCCGCAAGTTGAGCCCATCGCTATCAATGGGGCACCCTTGAATAGTTCGACGACCTGACGCTGAAAGGCTACCAGCATGCGACCCAGGAACATGCCCGGACACCGTGTCAGTGGAACGAGGTCGCCCCACTGACCATCGATGCCTCCTCAGAAAACATTCCGACCGTCGCTTCGAGGATCATCGTTCACCTGATGGGGAACGTAGAGATCCGATCGAACCTTTCGCCTCCACGGTCGAGCCAAATTCTCCGGGTCAGTCTGGATATCAGCAAAGGCAATGCCAGGACGTCCGTCCGTTGAGCATAAAGCCGCCCAACGACCATCCGGAGCGGCAATTCCGGAAGGCATGATGACACTTTGCGGCGCATGCGCTGCATAACTCACCCAATACGTGTTGCTAGCAGCATGCCCCAAAGCCTCCGCAGCAAAAGCGGGAGCGGCGTCCGGAAGCTCCCCTGTCGTCGAGAACAGGACGCAATCGACACCAAGGCGTTCATATTCAAGGAAGATCTCGGGGTAGTGAGTTTCCATTCCCATCGCGCAACCGAAGCGAAACCCACCGGCATCAAAAGTGATCGGCAGCTTTCCCGGCGAATACATGAAGGAAATCTTGGTATTCGAGAGCAACCGCTCATCGTACCGGGTGACGATTTCCCCACGATCGGAAATGACATACAGGCTGTTATGAGGTCGATGCGGTGGAGTCAGCTGATGCACCGAACCGAGCACCACCCAAAGCTTGAGCTTTTTCGCGAGTTTAGCCGTCTGTTGCAATTCTTCCTGCAGAACACCCCATTCGAAGCGGCTCCAGTCGGAAAGACCGATTTCCCTTGGGCCGAGTTCGGACATGATACGCTTGTTGGGCGAACAAGTGGCACCTTCGGAGAAATGGACGAGCTGCGCACCTCCTGCCCTCGCCTCCCGCATCAGCTGTCGGATTTCCAGACCGCTGGCTCGAAGTGCTTGCCTATCGCGCGGATCGTTGAACAGCGTGGTTTGGGCCACGGCCAGCCGCAGAGTTTTGGTAACAGGGATGCTGGGATGGGTACCACGAACATGCATGAGTGCCGTAGCATAGGACTCGCCGGTTTTTGCCGAGCGGGCACGAACGCGACGCTTGAAATTTCCGTTCTTTGTCATTGTCAGACCTTCCCGTTCGAACGAAAGCTCCCCAGCAACAACGCTCAAACGATAGGACCAAGACAACGACCCGAGACGAAAGTCCCTTTGCCTCCGTTGAAGACCATGCTGGGGAAGGTCCTGGGAGGTTCGGCGAAGGTCACGCCGACCCAAAGATTGTTTTGTTAACGTCGATTCGTCAAGCTGCCGCAGCAACTGCATTTGCGAGATACGAATGAGAGAATATTTTAGAAGTTTAGCAGGCGATTTCATCGCCATGGCTTGGTTCGCACCACCTGATAGCGGAACAGAGAAATTGCTCCGGCTAGTCCTATCCGGTGCCCTCATCATCCTCGGTGTGCATTTTCTTATCCAAGGTTATGAACAAGCTTATAGCGGTGATGGGTCGTTTTTTCGACCCGACGGGAATGGTGATCATTATTTTTTCGGCGTGATCGGCGGCTTTGCTTGGATTGCCGTTGTTCTTGGCAATCGCCTCAAGGCTTTGGCATGGGCATTCGTGATCTTTCTTGCATGGTGGTGCTATGGAACGATCAGCGACTATCTGACAGACCAATACTATGTCTTAGGAAAAGACGGCTGTCCCGCCTGTATGGAGTGGCCTGCCGACTTGCATTTGGGCGTAGGCGCGTTTGGTCTCTGCACGTTCGTATTTGCCGCCATTCTTCGATTCAAAGATATCGCGGATTGGCAGTTTTTTGCTGCACCCGTGTTAGCATCCGCATGGCTTTTCTTGGCCGCTGGGCTAGGCTAGAGACCGGCCATTGCTGCAGAGCACATCGCCCCATGATTTAATCGGGCAGAAAGACCGAGGGTTCGTCACACAAGTAGCGATCAATTGCTATTGCCGCGCCAGTTTGAGGTCGCCACACGAGAAGGCTATCCCCGGGAAAACATCGTTTTCGTTGACGATACCTTGGCAAATGTCGAAGCAGCCCGCTCCGCTGGATGGGGACATTGCATCCATCATCGGTCATCTGCGGAAACCATCGCGCAGGTTGAGAGGATCATCGCGGAATAAGTCGTGCACCTTTCGATGATCGATCGCTGCAGCCCGATATCGAAAATTTGCACCCCTGTGCCTCAGCTGACCGGCTTGGTCAGTGCCCATTCCATCAATGCATTTTGAGCGTGGAGCAAAAACGACTTCGCCTGTCTGCTTTGACAAGCTTGATGCATCATCGCGTCAGAGGTTACTTCTTCACCTCGCGCCACAGGCGGGCACGGCAGAAAGATAGCATCCTTTCGTCCACTATCTAAAAGAGAAGCTGACACCTGGAAGGGCAATAACTCGCTCTCCGTTCCGTCACTCGGCCAGGAATCGGTGACGATCACGTCGGCATTCAAGAGATCGCGTATATCGGTGCTGGTCCGAAAATTCTGGTTCAATAGGTTCGGATCGGTAACGTGCCACCGTTCTGGATAAACCTGCGTGACGTGAATAGGCATGATCTTCGATGCTTCGACCCACGATCGAAAGATGTTGGCATCCGCAGCAACTCCAACAACCTTGAGACCGTCCAACGTTCCTCTGACACTCTGGACGTAGGCAAGATCGCCGAGCGTTTCGCAGGGATGATTGGTCTTCGTTCGTGCATTGATGACCGGTGCGTCTGCAACCGAGGCGACCTCTTGCAGCGTCGCAAGCTCCTTCGTTCGGATAATAAGAAGGTCAAACCAGTTGTCGAGATATCCTGCAATATCCACCGTGGTTTCGCGGACATTGAAGCTTATCGGAGTTTGGACACATACCCCACCCATCGCCTTTACGCCTAGATCGAAAGCAGTAGTATTTCGCCATCCTGTGTCATCGACGATTATGCCAATGCGCTTCCCGAGCAGCGATTGCGGCATGGTGCGTCCGTGCCAATGCGCCGCGAGCTTGTCCGCTCGATCGATAACCGCAAGGATGACGTCTATTGGCAAGGAGTGAAATTCAAGAAAATCTCTTTTCGGTGTAAAAATCATAGTGCGTCCAGGATGGAATTCGACAGGTTTCGGGTGATGGAGGTTCGGCCGCTACGTTAGGAGGTTTTGTCTGCGACGTAATGACCGCACCTTGCCTACTTGATCAAAGACTTAGCCTCCATCCCGCTCGCAGCTACGTAGTAGGCCATGGCGAACCATGGGTCCTCTGATATCCTCGATCGCAGAAATTTCTGAATTGGCCGCCAGATATTCGCCAAGAGCCGGGTCCTCGGCGTAGCGCACTTGCTGGTCCAAGATCTCGTAATCACTATCCAGCTCACGTTGCAAAAGCGCCAGAAGACTATCCACCCCGGCGTTGAAATTGTCGCAAGCTTCCTGTGTCCAAAGACTTGGATCGGGTTGATAGTAGGGATTTAGGTAAAGGGAATGTGCCGCGTCAAGCCAGTCCCGGAGTCGACGCGCGTCCTCAGATATAGCGATTTTTGGCTCGCGGGACACACGACCTTCAACGTCGTAAATGATCGCATCGACAGGCCCAACATCCAACTTTGCCCGGGTTTTAGCGTCGCCAGCCCACAGGCACCCGCCAGCACCATAATCAAAGAAGAATCTAAGAGTGCCCCTACCCATAGCCCCTGCCCGTCGCATGAAAATCTTGCGTAGTGTACGTGCGAATCCGACGTTATATCGTCGTTCGCGATTGCGATCATGTACCCTATCAAATCTCTTTGCGCAAAAGCTCAACGACGTCAGAAACTGACGGCCCCTTGATCGGAGGCGGGTCCGGTCGTTCGCAGAACTCCCGCCATACGAATAGGGTCATTTCCGCTCCATCTATCGCGGTCTCTCCCGGCCCGTGGGCAAAAGCTTCGAGGACCCGATATCGGACATCATTCCAAAATAAGTCCTCGACCCAGCGATATATCGGGATCACGTGAAAATGGATGGGATATCCCGGGGTGTGACCATATCGACCGATATACACCCTCTCAGCTCCTAAAACTGACTTCAAAGCGGCCTGAATTTTGGCAAGAAGCGGACCGAGTTCCGCCAAGGTTCCGCTCGTAAGCTCAGCTAGGTCGTAAGTGAAGACCTTCGAACTTACCATGAGATAGCCGGGCAAGGCCGAATTAATGCGATGGTTCACCAGCCACCCCTCTGTTTCGGCGATACGGAAGCGTACGGGTATGTCCTGGATAGTGCTCATTAGAAAAATGCTCGCAACTTTCAAATTGGAACCGGTGACCACAATCGAGCTTCGCCCTATTTCATTGAGCGGGAACATATGCCCAGCTGATGTCTGACCAGCGGTTGGACAAAGGAGTGGTGAGAGGTACCCAACTTCAACGGATGTTCCGCCACTTCTTAATCCGATTAATCGAGCCATCCGGGTTGCGCTTGATCGAATATCCGCTTTGTCCGGAAAAATGATTTTGCCGCATATCCCGAATGACCATTGCCGCGTCGCCGTGGGGCGCTACAACATCGATGAACCAAAGGTTGTCTCCGGACGCCCATTTTGATTCATGAGGTGTAAGGCCGTCGCTCATCAACTTTTGATGAGTTTCTTCGTCGACGAGTGCCCATGTCACAAAGGCCTTGGGATTGTCCGGCCCAAAAAAGTAAATCTTGCATTGGCCCGCCTTGAGTGCGGGAACGAAGTTCGTTTCCATGTCGGCGATCAACCAGCGTCGGTGAAGCGGAGATTGAAGTGCCAAAAACGTCATACAGCCGAGCGCATCCATCGCACCCAATTTTCTGACCGACGAAGTCGTATCCATTGGTGTCATCGCTCCTTCAACCCATTTTGTAGCGCCTTCGTAATAGGTTCGAAAAAGTAGGAAATGAGCCTGCGCTTTGACGTGACGACGTCGACTGTCACCGTCATACCTGGCGAAAAGCCAATGTCCTTGCCGTCCACCCGTAGTCCCGACTTATCGAGACGAAGGCGCACGGCATACACCCACTTGGATGCGCCGTTATCCCGTGCATCCGCCCCGATACTTGTCACATGGCCTGCAATGACGCCAAAGCGCTCAGATGGAAAGGCGTCGAACTTTGCGTATGCCTTTTGTCCGCTCTGCAAAAAACCCACGTCCCTATTATCGAAAAAGGCCTCCACTTCCATGCCACCGTCGGTCGGCACAACACCCATCAAGGTCGCTCCTGCCTCAACGTAACCGCCCACGGTGTGAACCGTCATGTTCTCAACCCGCCCAGCGACGGGTGAACGAAGTGTGAGATTGTTCAGCCTTTCCTGTGCGGCGCGTAGTGCAGCATTGGAGCTGTCTCGGGCGATCTCCGATTCCCTGAGACGGCGACGCTGCGTGGCAAGATTATCGGAGATTACAAATGCCCTTTGACGTCTCGTCGTCTCCGTCGATGCCACGAGGGCAGAAAGTTCGCTTTCAGCCACCCGCGCATCGCTATCGATCGATCTCACCTCTCGGAGCCTATCGAGATGTTCGTTGCGGCTCATGACCCCCTGCTGCAATAAAGTATCCGCCGAGGTAAGCTTCTGAGAAACGATGTCGCGGTCGGTCTTGGCCTTCTCTATTCGGGCATTCTGCGCTTCCTGCTGCAACTCCAATTGTTTCAGTTGAGCATCTGTCTGCAAAATTTGATCGCGCAAGGCGACGAGTGTTGCGCGGACAAGCGCCTCCCCTTCAGGCTCCTTTTCGGAGCTAGCGGGCCAGTCCTGACGGAACTTCTGGACGCCAGCCTCGACGAAGCCGGAACTTGCAGGATCTTGTGAGGCAAGTGGTGTGACGATGGCATCAGCCACATCGGCATCGAGCGATTGTTGCTCGATATTGGCCTGGATCCGTTGAATATCACTTTGGGCTGCGGTGGGATCGAGTTTGACCAGAACTTCGCCCTCGGCCACTGTCTGTCCCTCATTGACGTTCAACTCGATGATTTTGCCGTCGGCGAGCGGCTGCACCACCTGAACACGCGATATCGGAACTAATTTTCCAGAGCCACGTGCCACGACTTCCGTTTTGGCAACGATGCTGCCGCCAAGGATGACTGCGAAGAGCACAAGAAGAAGCCAAGCCGTTATTCGGACCGTCGGCGACGCTCGTGCCATGGATGGCGACATCTCAGTCATGGTCGCTCCTGGAGTTTTTCGAGATCGACGACATGCGCTTCGGCACCGAACAGTTCTGGGCGGTGACTTACGATGGCAACGGTGCGAGACTTGGCGAGGTCGTTTAGCGTTTGCGTGATAATAGACGCTGATCGCTCATCCAGGGCACTGGTGGGTTCGTCGACAATCAAGACGTTGGGGTTACGGAGGAGAAGGCGAGCTAGCGCCAATCGCTGTCGCTGACCACCAGATAGCGAAGATCCGTGCTCGCCAACGTCCGTCTCCATTCCATCCGGAAATTGCTCGATCATTTCTGCGCAAGCGCTATCCCGCAACGCCGTTTGCATCTCATCATCGGTGACGTCTTCCTTTGCGAGAAGGAGATTTTCCCTAATCGTTCCGGCGAACAGTGCGGCCTCCTGTGGCAGGTAGGCTATGTTGGTCCTGATACTTTCAGGGGTGAAGCTATCCATCACCTGATCGTCGATGAAGACGGAACCAGAGTCTGGCGGATATAATCCGCCCAGTACCTTCGCCAGCGTAGATTTCCCAAAGCCTGAGCGCCCGACAATGATGGTCGGTTTTCCAGGTGAAATCGTTAGGTTCAGATTGTCGAGAACAAGACGCTCCGAAGTGTATCCGAACGAGACCGCCTCAAGGCGCAGAGTTGCCGGTCCTTTCAAAACAAGGTTTTGCTTGCCTGTTTTGACCTCCGAGGGGGCGTTTAGGACATCCCCAAGACGAAGACGAGCGATCTTGATGCCCTGCCAGTGCTCCCACAGCGACGCCAGTCCAAGGATGGGTGCCGACACATGTCCAGCCAGCAAATGAAACGCTACAAGTTGTCCAAGGGTAATGGAGTTATCCAGAACGAGCATCGCGCCAAAAAAGACGATCACGATGTCAAAAGCATTGCTGAAAGCATCGCTGATGATCCCGTTCACGATGTGCAATCTGGTGATCTTGAACCCCAGGTCGAGGGAAGCGGACATCGTTCCATCGAGACGCCTGGCGTAGCGCTCTTCGGCGGCCTGGGCCTTCACAGTCTCAGCGTTCCTGAAGGTCTCGATCATGCGCGATTGGTGAGCTGAATTTGCAAGAAACGACTGCTTCAAGCGGCGACGCAAGAACGGACCGACTATCGCGATCGAGGCCATCTGCGTTGGTAGGATGACGATGATGATCAGGGTAAGCGATGGGCTGATCGAAAAAAGAGCGCCGAGATAAACAAACGAGAACACGATATCGATGATCACACCGGAGATGGTTCCGGTCAGAAACCGGCGAATGGTCTCGATTTCACCCATGCGTGCGAACAACTCGCCCACTTGCCATTTTTGAAGGGTGCGGAGCGGCAGGTGGAGAACATGTTCGTAAATACGCCTGCTGAATTCGCGTGTCAGTTGATTGACGAGATCACCGCCCAGATATGTCGACACCGACTTGAACGCGCTCTGAAACAAAGCGACGACAACGAGAAGGGCAACAACAATATAAAGACTATCTTCCCGCTGAAACGGGAGAATTCTGTCGATAAGCGCCTGAAAAACAAAAGGTTGAACAAGCCCGAGAAGGCGCAGCACAATAGAAATGATTGAAAGTTCAACTATGTGGCCAGTGTATTTCCCGGTTGTCTTCGTGAACCAGGAAAATGATGCTGGAGTTTCATCCAATGGTTGTTTTTCCTATTGGGCGCGACTTTTGGGGTTGATTATAGCATCCTCCGGCACAGATAATACTATCTGTGATGCATCACATAATGAAATTTCAACCCAAAGCGCAAGATAGGAGAAGTTTTATGGGTGGTTCATCTGATAGTGGTTCAAACAGCGGATGGGGCGGCCGGATCGGTGCTGCTGTAGGCGGTGTAGTCGGGGGAACGGCTGGCTCTGCGGCGGGCCCCATGGGCGGTCGGATCGGCGCTGCAGGCGGCGGGCTCGCCGGATACGCCATCGGTAACTCGGTAGAAAATAATATTAACAGCGGAGCTTCGCCCGACTATGGTGGCTACACTGCCATGGGTGATTACGGTGGAGGCCCCGCATCCGACGGCGGTAGAGGCGTTAGTAGCTCCGGAAGCCACAGATAGTTCTCGGAACCGCTGCAAAGGACATAGATTCTGGATCTTGTCGGGGTCTATGTCCGATACTGGGGAGGTAACGGTTGAAATATCTTAACATTCTCATACCCCTTGCCATCATAAATCCCCTTTTGATTTTTCTGTTTCCCTTCGGTTTACGGGGAATTGAAGATCACTTCATTTACTTCGCCTTTCTCTCTCCAATTGTTTCATTTTTGGTATGGGACTTCCTTATTCGTCCATTTTTTGGGCAGCGATGACCCCAACCATTCATTGAAATTCACGTAGCTAGGCGGCTTGTAGTTCATGGCGCAGTTCTTGAAGCGATGTCTGGCAGGGGTGACAACCATCTGTCGTATGATTTTTCTCGTCTGCGCAGGTGACATTGGAATTATCATAAGCGCCATATTGGTGGCTTTCCTCACCACCAATATCGCCGGTGTCGTCCTGTCTGCATCAGACGTTACTGCGACCGCACGAACCGAAATAGCCATTGTGGTACCGATCCTTACGATCGACATAATCCTCTTGGGCTCGATCCTACTGCGCATTCGAGAGGTTGCTCGACCGGATCGCCAACGTCGTTCGCTGCTTTATGCGCTTGTGACGGGCGTTGTTTTGCTGCTCTTAAAGTCGCCTTGGCAGGGTCTGGACCAGGCAAGCTATAGCTTTTCGGCCACAAGCGTTCTTTTAATCCTTACGACCTGCATTATCGCACCGATCTGCGAGGAGTTATTTTTTCGTGGTCATCTGTGGTTGAAGCTCCGGAGCCATCACTATAATGATAAACTGATCGTTTTCTGTACAACGGTGTTGTACATAGTCCCGCATGTTCCCAATAGTTTATCGGCATTTTTAGACTATGCGCTAATCGGCGTTTTTCTTGGAGTTATACGATATTTTAGCGGAGGAATACTTATTTCGTGCGCTTTTCATATGGCTATGAACATCATCTTAATATTCGGAATATGAATGACCGACGAAAGAATACGCCTCGCGGCGGTTGCAACCGAGTAGCGTTTCTCGAAACGGGAGGGCAGCTGTGTCCTTTGGCTTTGCGTTCGTTTTCAAGACAGCCCTCCTCGCCTTCTTCGAGGAAGTGATAAAGTTTGTGACGGTTTGGCTCTTCAAGCGCTCGCCGCACCCGGCTCTGGGATTGTTCCCAGTCGCACTGTTGGAATTTGGCCTATATTTCCCTGCGGTCAGGCAGCATCTCGGAGATTTCGGTATAGCGTCAGAATTTGCGTCTTATGTGTTGGCGGCATATTTTTTGGTTCTGGTTAAATTCTTTCATGTTGCGTCGAGCTACATATATTTAAAGGCAGACAATTCGTTCGCAGCCGTAGCTTATTGTACAATATGGCATGCGACTTCTAACCTTCTACCTTTGCCACCGCTTTCGCTGAAGTATTATCTTCTTCTTCCGATTTGGGGCTTCTTATCAAGTGTAGCCGCAGCAGGCGTATTCTTGCTTATCCAAAGACTGTTGTCTCGACCGGCACCCGTTCCTGAACCCGGTCCATTAAAAGATCGCAGATAGGTCAAAGGCTTCGGAGGTTTAGGGAAGAATAGCTCGCCCACTGCCCCCAGCTCGCAACCCGCCGAACTCGGAGATGATTTGTAATTCAGCCGACAGATCTCGTTTGCCTATTCATTTTGGCTCGCAAGCTCAGCCAGGAACGCTGTCCGGATGCGCTGAGCTAGAGCCGCCATGTCTTCATCATTGATATGCAGGACGCCGTTTTCGACCATGAGTGCGTGATATTGTTGCTGCGCCAGGGGAACACCTTTTGGTAAGGGCGCGACGTGGAAATGGAGATGACTGTTTGCTTGACGACTTCCGAGCGAAAGAACGTAAACGCGCTCAGCGTCGAACAGGTTTTTAAGGACCCGAGATAAAGCGTAAACCATTTCCTGCAGGCGAAGGTATTCTGCTTTGGTGAGACCGTGCGACAGGTCCTCTCGATGTTCACGAGGGCAGACAAGGCAATACCCCTCCAGCGTTGGATATTTGCTCAGGAAAATGATTGTATCGTGAGCGTCCGGTGAACGGATTTTGCTGAACGAGCCAGTTAGGCGATGTTCTGGCATTAGAACCAGCATTAGTGCT
>NZ_JAUQTZ010000073.1:0-30040 GCF_059803845.1 Rhizobium sp. UFLA01-1127
TGGCCCATGTTCGACCGTTCGAACCTTCAAGTGTTTGCCAACCATACCAGGGCTGCCGCCGAAAACATGGCCTATACGCTGCAGCGGACGGCGCATTCGGCCTTCGTCAAGGAGACGGAGGATTTCACCGTCATGCTGATCAATCGCAAAGGCGAAACCTTCGGCGTCCCGATGAGCCTTGGCGCGACATGGTATCCGGGGCTTACCTATACCCGGGCCATCGACATGATCGGGGATTACAAGCCGGGCGATGTGGCCTTTACCAACGATCCCTATTCCTGCTTCGTGGCTACCCACACACCGGACACGCACCTCTGGAAGCCGGTTTTCTACGACGGCGAGATCATCGCCTGGACCGGCGGGCACATCCACAACACCGACATGGGTGGTGCCGTGCCGGCATCCCTTTCGCGCGCATTGACGGAGATTCATCAGGAAGGCATTCGCTTTCCGCCGATGAAGCTGGTCAATGAGGGTGTCTTCGACGACGATATTCTGAAAATCATGACCACGAATGTCCGCAAACCCGATCTCAATATCGGCGACATCAAGGCGCTGGTCGGTGCACTGAATACTGGTGAGCGCAAGATCCTGGCCATGGTCGAAAAATTCGGCAAGCAGGCATTTCTCGAAGGAACCGAAGTGCTTGTGCAGCACGCCGAAGCGCAGGCGCGGGATATCCTGCGGGCAATGCCGGATGGTACTTGGGAATTCGTCGATTATGCCGACGAGGATTCCGTCGAGGCCAATCCATGCCGGCTGAAGCTGACGCTAACGATCAGGGGCGACGAGGCGATCCTCGATTTCACCGGATCCGATCCGCAGCTTGGATCGTCGCTCAACGTTCCCTCAGGCGGCGATCCGCGTCACACCATGCTGCTGGTCGGCGTCTATTATGTTCTCTATACGCTGAATCCCAAGATCCTGCTCAACACCGGGCTGACCCGTCCCTTCACCTGCATTGCGCCACAGGGGAGCGTTCTCAATCCAATATCGCCGGCGGCCGTCGGCATGCGTTCGCTCACCTGCGCGCGCTTGCGCTCCGTAATCTTCGGCGCCTTCTGCCAAGCGGTTCCTGAGTTGCTGCCGGCCGCGCCGGCCGGCAATAATTGTATCGTCAACGTCATGACCACGGACGAACGGACGGGCCGCAGCGTGATCGCCGCCGTCAATCCGGTAGTCGGCGGTGGCGGCGGGATGCCGCATCGCGACGGGACCAACGGTTCGGGTGCCGACGCCGCCTATCTGAAGAATACGCCGATCGAAATCACCGAAACCGAAGTGCCGATCGAATTCGTCAAATACGGGCTTGCCAAAGACAGCGGCGGTGCCGGCCGTTGGCGTGGGGGCCTTGCGACCGAGATGGCGTTCCGCGTGTTCGCGCCCGGAAGCCGGATCACGGCTCGCAACCGCGACCGCAGCTTCTTCCGCCCCTGGGGGCTGCTCGGCGGCAAGGCGGCAGGGCTCTCCGACATGGTATTGAATCCCGGGCGCGAGGATTATCGCCGGCTCGGCAATATCGATACCGCCGTTCTGCAGCCGGGAGACGTGCTCGAGATCCGCTCGGCCGGAGGCGGTGGCCGCGGAAACCCCTTGGAGCGCGAGGACTGGCGCGTGCTGCAGGATGTGGAGCGCGGCTATGTTTCCCTTGCCGCTGCCGAGCGCGACTACGGCGTCATCATCCGCAATGGCAAGGTGGACGAAGCCGAAACCTCCCGTCTCAGGTCATCGCGCACGGTTCCAACCGCCCACTTCCATTACGGCGAGGAGCGAGACGGTTACGAGGCGCAGTGGACATCAGCTGCCTATAATCTGCTCACGGATATTCTGGCCAGCCTTCCGATCCACTGGCGCTTCTTCACCAAGACGGAGATTTTTCGCCGAATGAAGGGACGCGCGGGCCATGAGGGCGTCGCCGCCGCTTTTGCCGATGTTCGCGCCCGGTTCCCGGAAATGCCTGAGGTTCGTCTTTCAATCAAAGAGGCGGCCGAATGAGACAGGACCTGCGTCCGGCCGGAGAAGCGGGGCGCATCGTCCGTCTCGCCGAACAGGGGCGGGCAGCCGTTCGCTTCCTGCTGGACGGCATGGAACGCGAAGCCTTGGCCGGTGACACGGTGCTGACGGCCATGCTGACTGTCTCACCGGTTCTTCGGCAATCCGAATTCGGGCCGGAAGGTCGGGCAGGCTTCTGCCTGATGGGAGCCTGTCAGGATTGCTGGGTCTGGCAGCAGGATGGAACCCGCTTGCGCGCCTGTTCGACCATCGTCTGCAACGGCATGTCCCTGATGACCCAGGCGCCGGGGGATTGGCCATGACGGTGGCGAATGACCAGAAGGCAACGGTGATTGTCGGGGCTGGCCCAGCGGGCATACGGGCAGCCGAGCTTCTGGTGGCTGCCGGTATCCGGCCCGTTATCATTGACGAAGGGATGAGGGCAGGCGGTCAGATATATCGCCGTCCCCCGGAGGGTTTTACCCGTTCGGCCGAGCAGCTTTACGGATCGGAAGCCGGCAAAGCCCTTGCCCTTCATTCGCTCTTCGATCGCATGGTGGAGCGCGGGGAAATCGAATACCATCCTCGAAGCTCCGCGATGGCTCTCGCCGCCAATGTGCTGCAGGTGCTGACGCCCACCGGCCGCCGGGAGTTCGCCTATAACAGGCTGATACTCGCAACCGGTGCGACCGACCGGCTGGTGCCGATACCCGGCTGGCAGGCGCCCGTCGTCTACAGTCTCGGGGCCGCGCAGATCGCGCTGAAGGCTCAAGGCGTCGCCCTGGGACGAAGGATCGTTCTGGCCGGCTCCGGGCCGCTGCTGACCCTCGTTGCGGTCCAGCTTCTGAAGGCCGGAGCGAATGTCGCAGCCGTTCTCGATACCTCTTCGCTTCGAAACCAGATCCTTGCCCTTCCAGGCATGATGGCAAGGCCTGTCCTGGTCCTGCAGGGGCTGGCGATGCGGATGAAGCTCGGCCGCTTATATCGCGCGGGCGTGACGCTGACGGATATCGTCAGCGAGGAGAGCGGCCCCGTGGCTGTTCGTTGGCGAGATGCTGCCGGGCGCGACCATCACACCGAATGCGATATGGTCGGCATCGGCTGGCATCTGAGAGCCGAAACGCAGCTTGCCGGGCTGGCTCAATGCAGGTTCGATTACGATACGGTTTGGACGCAATGGCTGCCGCAGGCGGATCGAATGGGCCGGTCCGCCGATGGCGTCTATCTTGCCGGCGATGGCTTGCGGCTTCTTGGCGCCGATGGCGCGGAAGTTGCAGGAAGGCTTGCCGCAAGCGCCTGTCTTGCCGATATGGGGTTGCCTTATCCCGATCCGGCACGGGATCTCCGGCGGCTCGCCCGCTACGAACGCTTTGCTCGCGCCATCGCCCGCGCCTTTCCCTGGCCAGCCGGCATGGTCCGATCTGTTCCCGATGAAACGATGGTCTGCCGCTGCGAAGGCATCAGCGCCGGCGATCTGCGCGAGAGTGTCGGCTACGCTGGGGGTGAAGCAAACCGGGTGAAGTCGATGGTGCGGGTGGGCATGGGACGGTGTCAGGGGCGGTTTTGTCAGCTCGCCGGCGCCGAGCTGATTGCGGAGCGTGCGAAAATCCCGGTTTGCGAGGTCGGTCGTCTGCGCGAGCAGGCGCCTGTCCGTCCGCTGCCGATCGGGTCCTGGATAAACGAAAGCTGACCGGACTCGCCTTGACCGTATGGGCGCGCTTTTACTCCGGCACGGCTTGGCCATCCTTCAGCGCGCCGGCACAGGCCTGGCGCAGATAGTCGCGCATTGTAAGGTGGCTGCCCGTCAGGGGACGGTCCCGGCTGGTCAGCAGGGCGATCGGGACCGTCTTTCGTGGCAGCAGCGGCCGGCGCACGAGGCCGGGAAACTGCTCCCATGGCAGCAAACCGTCCACGACCGCGACACCGAAGCCGTTGCGGACAAAAGGCAGGGCAGTAATGGAGATATCGATCTCGATCGCGGGATTGAACGATTGATTTTCCGTCGCTGCGGCATTGGCAAGCAGCTGGCCTGGGAATGTGTCGGCGCGGTAGGAGATCAGGGTTTCGTTCTGGAGATCGGCGAAGCCGATGCTATGGCGCGCGGCAAGATGATGCCCCTCCGGCACGATACAGATGAGTTCGGCATATCCGACCGTTTCGACATCGATGCCGGGCCGGGCGATGTTGTTCATGGCGATGCCGAGCGGAGCATCGCCATTGCGGATCATATCGACGACATTGACCAGCGGCGCGATCAGCGAGCGGACGACGATGTCCGGATAGGTGGTCCTGAAGGCGAGAAGCGCCTTGGGAACGATCGACATGGCGGGTGGCGTCGTTGCGGCGATCCGGATCAGCCCGGTCCGCCCAAAACGCATGTCGGTCGTTCGGCGTCGAAGCGCTCCGAGCTCGGAGAAGATGCGCTCAGCCTCCGGATATAGTTCTTCGGCTTCCCGTGTGGGAACCAGCTTGCCGCGCACGCGGTTGAAGAGTTTGAACCCCAGCTGGTCTTCGGCATGCAGCAGGATCTGGCTTAGCGCGGGCTGCGTGATGTTGAGCATGGCGGCAGCGCCGGTCACAGTCCCGGATCGCATGAGCATGCAGAAGACTTCGAGCTGACGGGCCTGCATCACGAAATTCCGTATTGTGCGGTTCGATAGTCGGCGAAGTCTATCACGGGCGGCCCATTTCAGAAGTCGGCCACCTTGCCCCACGCGGATTGCAGGAAGCGGTCTGGATGATAGGGTCTCGGATCGACTATAGGCGCGGCGCCGGTGACGATATCTGCGATCAGGTGGCCGGCTCCCGGGCCGATTCCGAAGCCGTGACCACTGAAACCGGCCGCCAGCACGAAGCCTGGAATAGTTGCGATTTCGCCTATGCCGGGCACGCCGTCTGGTGTCGAATCGATATAGCCGGCCCAGCTTGCGGTGATGCGGCGGCTTGCGATGGCAGGCAGCAATTCGCGCGCACGGTCATAGGTCAGCTGGATCGTGCCTTTGTCGACGGCCGGATCGAGAATACGCATCCGCTCCATCGGTGTCGGCCGGTCCAGGCGCCAGCGCGACAGGTTTTCGTGGCCGCTGCGAAAGCCCTCGAAGCCGCCGAGGGACAGAGCACGCCAGCGGCGAACGAACATGGGCAGAAACTGTGCTCCGAACCGTATGTTCTGCGGCGTAGGATCGACGCGGCCCCGCCCGCTGATTGCGAGCGTATGGCCGCCGTCGCCTCTGCGCGTAACGGAAACATAGGCGGTATGAAGGGCGTCCGGGAGCTCGCCGTCGCCGGGGCTGACGGAAAGGATCGATGAGCGGATCGACGCCTGCGGAAAACGAACACCAAGCTGACGGCAGAAGGACGAAGCCCAGGCACCGCCCGACAGGACGGCAATCTTGGTCTTGATCGTGCCTTCCTCTGTCACGACTGCGGAGAGCTTTCCGCCTTCGGTTTCTATGCCGCGCGCCGCACAATTCTGGCGCAGGCAGCCCCCCAGTTTCATCAGGGCGCGAGCGACCGCCGGGGCGGCGTTGGCGGGATCGGCAATGCCATCGGTCGGGGAAAAGACGCCGCCCTTCCAGCTGCGGCCGGTCGCCTTGCCGCGTTCGCTGGCCTGAGCGCTGTCGAGCATATGCGTGGTCACGCCGACGCCGCGGGCAAAGTCGCGCCAGCGGGTCCATCCGGCAAGCTCTTCTTCGCTGTTGCTCAGATAGAAGAGGCCGCAGCGGCGAAAGCCGGTTTCCTCTCCTGTTTCCGCCGCGAATCGGTCCCAGAGCTCGAGGCTTTTCGTCGCCATCGGCAGCTCGCGGGCGTCGCGGTTCTGCTGCCTGCACCAGCCCCAGTTGCGGCTGGACTGCTCGGCGCCGACGCGGCCCTTCTCGAGAAGGACGACCGAGAGGCCCCGCTTTGCCAGATAATAGGCCGCAAAAACGCCGACGATCCCGGCGCCGATGACGACGGCATCGGCAGAGGATGGCAATTCTGGGGAGTTATCGACAAGGGTGAGCTGTGCGGGCATGGATGCGGGTCTCCTATCGCACCGACAGCATAGCGAAATGACCGGACATGAGGCTGCCGCACAACCACGCCAAGCGGCATAAGATTCTGCTCATGACGAACCAAGCGGTTGATTGTGCTGGTTCGATTCATGCAGAATGAAATAGACAAGACGGGTCATGATGTTATGCTCGATCTTCGGAAATTCGCAGCATAAAATGCCGCCTGATGAAGGAAAGATTTGCCGATGAAGCTCGACCGTATCGACATCAAGATCCTGTACGAACTTCAGAAGAACGGCCGCATCACCAATGTCGAATTGGCGGAACTGGTCAACCTGTCGCCGAGCCCCTGTCTGATGCGGGTCAAGAAACTGCAACAGGAGGGCTATATCGAGGGATATTCGGCCCAGATCAATATCGGCAAACTGGGCCAGACACTGACCGTATTTACGGAAGTCACGCTCAAGAACCACCGGCAGATCGACTTTGCGCGTTTTCTCTCAGCGGTAGAGAAGGTCGATCAGGTCATCGAATGCCACCTCGTCTCAGGTGGCTACGATTATATGCTGAAGTTCGTGACGGCCGGTATCGGAGAATATCAGACGATCATGGAACGCCTGACCGACATGGATATCGGCATCGACAAGTATTTCAGCTTCGTGGTGCTCAAGTCGCCGATCGTAAAGGCGCATATGCCGTTGACCAGCCTGTTTCCCATGTAGAAGCGCCTTCGTGATAGGTCCGGCTAGGCATGGCCATATTCGCGCTTGAGCTCCGGATCCTGCACAAGATTGTCGAGCCAGGTCGGATCGAGCTTCGGAACGGACCCGAACAGCAGCTGAGAATAGGGGTGACGGGGCGCATTTGCTGCTTCGCGCGTGATCTGCTCCACTTTCTTTCCGCCATACATCACGACGATCTCGTCGCAGATCGCCTCGACAACCGAAAGATCGTGGCTGATGAAGATATAGGACAAATGCAGCTCACGCTGCAGTTCCTTGAGCAAGTCGATGATCGCCGCCGCAACGACGGTGTCGAGGGCGGATGTGATTTCATCGCAAATGATCAAGCGTGGCTCGGCGGCAAGCGCGCGGGCGAAATTCACGCGTTGCTTCTGTCCGCCCGATAATTCCGATGGATAGCGATAGCGAAGCGCGCGCGGCAATCGCACCATATCGAGCAATTCGTCGACTCTGACCGTTCGAGCCATGCGGTCCATACCATGATAAAACACCAAAGGCCGCTCGAGAATATCGGCGATCGATTTTGCCGGATTGAGCGCCGTGTCGGCATATTGAAAGACGATCTGCATTTCCCGCAGCTGATCGCGCGAACGCAATTTGGCGGCGCGGTTCATGTCGCTGCCGTTGAAGCCGATCGTGCCTGATACGGCCGGCAATATGCCGGCAATCGCCCGCGCAAGCGTCGACTTACCGCATCCGGATTCGCCGATAATGCCGAGATTCCTGCCCTTCTCGACCTCGAGGCTGACGGATTGAACCGCACAGACCGCGGGTAGGCCGTTGGCCTGGAGATCGCCATAGCCCGCCACGAGATTGTCGATCCTCAGCACAGATGCAGTCGTCCCATCCGTTTTGCCGTCGCGGATGGCCTGTTTCGGCTCGAACGCCGCCAGCAGCTCGCGCGTATAGGGATGGCTCGGCCGCGTCAGGATCGCTTCGGTTTTCGCTAGCTCCTGGATTTCGCCGCCCTTGAGGACGGCGATGCGGTCGGCGATTTGCGCGACGACCGCCAGATCATGTGACACATAGACGCCGGCAATGTCGCCGGCGCGGATGACGGATTTGAATGCCTTCAGCACATCGATCTGCGTCGTCACATCAAGTGCCGTCGTCGGTTCGTCGAAAATGACCAGCTTGGGCTCGCCGATCAGGGCCATGGCCGCCGCCAGCCGCTGCAGCTGGCCGCCGGAGACCTGATGCGGATATCGCTCGCCGATCGTCTCAGGATTCGGCAGCGACAGCGCCCGGAAGAGCTCGATGGCGCGCTTTCGCGCTTGTTCGGGGGCCATCAGCCGGTGAATGCGGGTGACCTCGATCACCTGCTCCATAATCTTCGTCGCCGGATTGAAGGCGGCGGCCGCACTTTGCGGAATATAGGCGACCGTGGTGCCGCGCACCTTCGAACGTCCGCTTTCGGAAAGGGCGGCCATGTCCTGTCCCTCGACCTCGATCGTGCCGCCCGAGATGCGACAGCCCTCGCGCGCATGCCCCATCAGCGTTAGCGCGATCGTCGTCTTGCCCGAGCCGCTTTCGCCGATGAGCGCGACAATCTCGCCCTTGGCGATATTGAAACTGACGCCCTTGATGATCTCGACGATGCGACCGGAGTCGGTCGTCGCCTCGACCTTCAGATTCTTGATTTCAACGAGATTGGTCATCGTCATGCGTTCCTGTCCCTGATCCTGCGCGGCAGATTGTCGATCAGCAGGTTGACGCTGATGGTGAGGCTGGCAATGGCAAAGGAGGGCACGATCACGGCCGGCGCGGCGAAGGGCAGGCCGCCGATGTTTTCGCGGACCAGGGCTCCCCAGTCGGCATAGGGCGGCTGCAGGCCGAGGCCGAGGAAAGAAAGACCGGACAACAGGAGAACGACGAAGACGAAGCGCAAACCGAAATCCGCCAGAACCGGGCGAATAATGTTCGGAAGAATTTCCGAGCCGATAATGTAGCCGACCCGCTCACCGCGGGTGCGGGCAACCGTGATGAAATCCATCGTGTTGATGTTGACGGCAAGCGCGCGGGCAAAGCGATAGGCGCCGGGCGTGTAGATGACGCCGAGCGTGATGATCAGCACCGGAATGGACGAGCCGACGGCGGCAACGACGACCAGGCCGAAAAGCTTGCTTGGAATGGAATTCAGGGCATCGAGAAACCGGCTCAGGATCGTGTCGAACCATCCGCCGACAACGGCCGCGATCATGCCGAGCGTCACGCCGCAAAAACAGCATAGCGTGACTGAAGCCAATGAAATGCCGACCGTATAGCGCGCGCCCATCAAAACGCGCGAGAACATGTCGCGGCCGAGGTAGTCCGAGCCGAGCCACAATTGCGGGCTTATCGGGCCGAAATAGTCGGTATCGACGATATCACCGACGGAGTATGGGGTAATATAGGGTGCGAACAATGCGACGATCGTCCAGCCAAGGATGATGGTGAATGCCACGATGCCGACGAGGCTGACATTATAGCCGAAAAGGGAAGGGGTGCGGGAAGCCAAGCTGTTCGTAGTCATCGCAGCCTCGGATTTGACAGGATTGCGACGATATCGGCGACGGTGATCAGCAGGAGATAACCAAGGCAGAAGATCATTGCGCAGCTCTGGATGAGCGGGAGATCGCGGGTCGCGACGGCGTCCACCATCAATTTGGCGATGCCCGGATAATTGAAGATGGTCTCCACGATGATCACGCCGCCGACGAGATAGGAGAGCGAAAGCGCGACCGCGTTGACGATCGGCCCCAGCGCATTGGGCAATGCGTGCCTGAACACCATGCGGCCGCGCGAGGCACCCTTGAGCAGGGCCATTTCCACATAGGGTGTCTTCAGCGTCTCGATCAGAGCCGCCCGTGTCATGCGGATCATCTGCGCCGATATGACGAAGGTCAGCGTAATGACCGGCATCGCATAGATTTTCAGAAGATCGAAGACCGTGTGCGCCTCGCTGACGGAAGACAGCGCCGGCAGCCAGCGTAGGTAGACGGCGAACAACAGCACGGCAAGCGTTGCGACCATGAATTCGGGCACCGATATGACACCGATGGACACGATCGTGACGATACGATCGTAATAGGAACCGCGAAGCATGGCCGAGGTAATGCCAAGCAGGAGCGCAAGCGGCACCGAGACGAGCGTCGTGATGGCGGCAAGCTCCAGCGTCGCCACCAGGCGGCGGCCGATCAGTTCCGCAACAGGCATATTGTTTGCGTAGGACGTGCCGAGATCGCCCTTCATCAGGCCCAGAAGCCATTGCAGAAACCGCAGGATCGCAGGTTCGTCGAGATGCATTGCCTTGCGCAGGCCGGCAACCGCTTCTGGCGTCGCCGCCTGGCCAAGCAGGATGGAGGCTGTGTCTCCCGGCAGCATGCTGGTTGCGAAAAAGACGGCAAACGACACGATCAGCAAGGTGATGACCGCGATGAAGAGCCTGTTTAGGACAAGTAGGGAGACCTCGGATCTCAAAAGCAATGCTCCTGCGGCGTTCAACGAAACGAATGGCGTTCGCGAGCGGAGATCCCCGGGCGGCTTTGCGCCGTCCGGGGAGGTTTAGCGGCCGCTAAGCATCGAGCCACAGATACTCCGCCATTGCGTAACCCATCATGCCACCGAGCGGGTTGGCTTCCAATCCGTGCACCTTGCTCGAAAGCGCATCCACATTCGAGATATAGGCCGGGATGATGGTACCGGCTTCTTCGGCAATCATCACCTGCATTTCGGCGTAGATCTGCTTGCGCTTGACCTGATCGAGCAAGCCGCGCGCTTCGATCAGCATCTTGTCGAATTTTTCCGACTTGTACTGGCTCTCGTTCCACGGTGCATTCGAAGCGTAAAGAAGCGAAAACAGAATGTCGGGCGTCGGGCGCGGATTGATGTTGCCGAAATGGATCGGTGCCTTCAGCCAGTAATTATCCCAATAGCCATCGGAGGGAACGCGCTGGACGTCGAGCTTCATGCCGATGTTCGCGCCGGCCGCCTGGATGATCATCGCCATGTCGATCGACGAGGTTGCTGCGTCGGAGGCGATCACCGGAATGGATTGTCCGAGCACGCCGGCCTTCTGGAAATGGAACTTGGCCTTGTCCGGATCGAAGGCCTTCGGCTTCAGATCGTTGTTGTGATAGATATTGGCCGGAGAAACGGGCTGGTCATTGGCGACTTCGCCAAGGCCGCGCAGGGCCGATTTGACGATCTGCTCGCGATTGACCAGTGACTTCATGCCATCGACGAAGTCCTTCTTGTTGCCCGGCGTCATGTCGAGGCGCATGTTGAGGTTGGTATAATTGCCGCTGGTCGTTTTCGACAGCGTAAAGCCCGACTGGCCGTCGATCAGCTTCATGGAGCGTGGATTGATCGAAGCGGCGTAGTGAATGTCGCCCGAAAGCAGTGCATTGACGCGGGCGTTGTCGTCGCTGATCGCAAAGAATTCAAAGGAGTCGAGATAGGGCTGCCCGGATTTCCAGTAGTTCTTGTTCTTCTCCACGACCGAACGGTTGCCTGGATCGAAGGTTTTGAGAACGAAGGCTCCGGTGCCGTTGCCTTTCGAGAAGTCGGTCGTGCCGTCGGCGACGACCATGAAGTGATGCAGGGCGAGAATGGTCGGCAGGTCGGCATTCGGATCGGCCAGGGTGATTTCGACCGTGGACTTGTCGATAGCCTTGAAACCGGTCATCTGCGCGGCAATCTTGGCGACCTTGGAGCCGACGCCAGGATCGAGATGGCGTTTGAGCGAGAAGACGACATCGTCGGCCGTCAGCTCCTTGCCGTCGTGGAATGTCACGCCTTTGCGCAGCTTGACCGTCCAGATCTTGGCGTCCTTGCTTTCGAAGCTTTCGGCGAGTTCCATCTGCGTCACGCCGGCCTTATCGATGAAGGTCAGGCGATTGTAGAGCGAACAGCAGCGCACGTAGTCCGTCGACAGGGATGCCTTGGCAGGGTCGAGTGTGTCGGCGGTCGAGGACGACCAGCCGGCCGCTTTCAGATTGCCGCCGGACTTGGGCGTGGCCGCGACCGCATTCGATGCCCGGCCGACCACCAGACCGCCCGCCGACAGGGCGACGCCGCCTGCCAGAAGCATGGTGAGAAGTTCGCGGCGGGTGGCGCCTCGACGGATGGCATTTTCGACCATTGCGTCATCCGAGGCAGTCCAGTTCATGATCTTGTCGTTCATGTCATTCCCCTTTTTTCTGGTTGGCAGTCTGCTTTTTGTTGGATGCGACGATGGTGCTGCCTGATCAGGCCGCCTGCGGCGCCCTCACGGCTTCGGCGAGCTCGGCCATGGATTTGAAGTGGAAGTCCGGCGTGGTGAATTCCGCCGGTTCGATCGTGCCGCCATAGCCGGCCTGCGCATGACGGCGCTCAATCCAGCAGTTCGTCATCCCCAATCGGCGTGATACGCCGATGTCGTGGTACTGGCTTTGCGCGACGTGAAGAATATCGTCCTTGCCGGCATTTTCGCCGGCCACGAAATCGAAAACCCTGTGAAAGAAGGCAGGGTCCGGCTTTTCGGTGCCGGTGTCGTCGGCGGTGAAGGCAGCATGGAAGGGATGTCCCAACTCCGCCGAAAAATGTTCGAAGGCCCAGCGACGGGCGTTCGTCATGGCGATAAGCCGATATTGGCGCGCAAGCTGCGCCAGGGTTTCGGCACTGTCGGGAAAGGCTTTCCATTGCCTGGCGGAATCGCGCAGGCGCCGACCGCAGGCCTCATCGGCCGGCAAACCGAGTTTCGGTGCGATGGCGAGATAGACGCGCACGAGGTCGTCGGGAAACAGATCCGCATCGTCGGCGTAGCGCGCGGCTCGATAGAGCGTCAGCGCCTCCTCGCCGTCGATCGTCACCTTCGCTTCAGCCGCAATTTCGCTAAGGCAGGTTTTCAGGCCGCCTTCGAAGTCGATGAGCGTTCCGACGACATCGAAGCTCATATATTTGAATTCTGCCAATGACTTGGTCATGTCTTACCCCAGTCTGCTTGCTGGCGGCACCGGGCGGCCGCCTTGCGGAAGAATATGCTGTTCCCAGGTCCGTTTGTTCTCTGACGCTCCCGAATTTGCCGGGATGGACCTTCATTGAAGACAAGTTTGGCACTTCGACCGCGCCGTTTGCGCCGAATCGGACTAGCGATGCGGCACAAAATTCTGAAAAACGCCTGCTCGCGGTATATCGGTCCTGGCCATTGGCCGGTTCAGTCCTTGAGCGCCCGGCGGACGTCGGGATCTTCGAGCGTCTGATCAAGCGTCCTTTCCGTTCGTTCGATAATCGCGTCGATATCGGCGTCCGTACAGCAAAGCGGCGGGGCATACCCCAAAACTCCGTTGGCGAAGGCGCGGACCACCAGGCCGTTTTCCCAGGCCCGGTCGAAAATCCGGCGCGACGGCTGAGCCTCCACAGGCAGCGGCGTCTTTGCGGCCTTATTCACGACCAGCTCGATCGCAGCCAGCATGCCGCGACCGCGGACGTCGCCCACCAGGGGATGGTCCCTCAAGCTTTCGAGGCCGGCCATCAGCCTCGCGCCGGCCTTTCTGCCGTTCTCGAGCAGGCCGGCTTCGTAAAGCTTCAATACTTCCAAGCCGACTGCCGCGCTGACGGGATGGGCGGAATAGGTGTAGCCGTGTCCAACGGCGGAGTTTCCTGCTCCATCGGCAATGACCTGATAGACGTGATCCGCCATGAAGACGGCGCCCATCGGGACATAGCCGGAGGTGAGCCCCTTCGCCGCGGTAATGAAATCGGGAACGATCTCGTCTTCGGAACAGGCAAAAAGCGGACCTGTCCGGCCGAAGCCGGTAATCACTTCGTCGGCGACGAAAAGAATGTCGAGCTCCTTGCAGAGATCCCGCATGGCCTTCATCCATCCCTTCGGCGGGACGATCACGCCGCCCGAACCCTGAATCGGTTCGGCATAGAAGGCCGCGACACGGTTTGCTCCGATCGCCTCGACCTTCGCCCTGAGTGCCGCAAGCGAAGCCTGGATGATGGCGTTCGCATCCTGTCCAACGGGATTGCGATAAGGATAGGGCGACGGAATCTTGTGCTGCCAGTCGAGCGGAACGCCGAAGCCGGCGTGGAAACTGGGCAGGGCGGTCAGCCCGGCGCCGACCGTCGAAGAGCCGTGATAGCCCTGCTCGATCGAGATGAACTGGTCGCGCTGCGGTTCGCCGCGCGCAAACCAATAGTACCGGATGAAGCGGACGGTACTGTCGATGGCATCCGAGCCGCCTAGCGTGAAATAGATGTGGTCGAGGTCGCCGGGGGCACGTTCGGCGAGCTCGGCGGCAAGGCGGATGGCCGATTCGCAGCCAAGGCCGAAATAGGCCGTCGCATAGGGAAGCTCGCGCATCTGGCGGGCCGCCGCCTCCACGATCGTTTCGTGACCGTAGCCGGCGTTGACGCACCAAAGTCCCGCGAAACCATCTATCAACTGCCGGCCCTGAGCATCGGTGATCGTCGCTCCCTTGGCGGATGAAAGCACCCGCACGCCTTGCTGCTCATGGCCGCGATAGGAGGCGACCGGATGCACCAGATGGGCGCGGTCGAGCTCGATGAGGGAATTGCTGTACATGTTCTTCTCCGAATCAGCCGAGTGCCTGGTTGGCGAGGGCGAAAGTGGTGACGGTCGAGGAATTGCTGCGCTTGATAACGGGGTTCGCCATGGTGATGCCGCCACCGACATGGACAAGCGAATGGCGGGCGAGCCATGGCCCAAGACCGGTTTCCGCGCCGGTGTCGACACGCAGGAACGCGCCGGTTTTCCGGCTCATGAAGTGGGACAGCAGCGATTTCGCATCTTCGATGTCCGGGGCGACGACCGGTCCCACGACCTCGCCTCGGCCGAAGGGACGAAGGCAGGCGAAGGCGGTGACTTTACCGTTGCGGCGGATGATTGCGAATTCACCCAGATCCGCAAATCGCGCGATAAGAGCGGAGCGGTCAGCGCCGAAAGCTTCGCGGTCGAGCGCTGTAATGGCCGCGATATCGGCGTTGGTCGCTACTTCGGTATTTCCCCGTTTTTCGGTTGGCGTGACAGGACCTTGGTGTTGAACGACGGCGCCGGTCTGGCGAAAGCCCAGCTTTTCATAGAGGGGCAGGCCATCGGCCGTCGCGATGAGACGCAGGGGGCGATTATCCGCGAGAGCCAAGACGGCCTCCATGAGACGGCGTCCCAGCCCGCGCCCGCGCATGCTTGCAGCGACGATCACCATGTTGATCGTGGCGCAGTCCGTTTCGTAAGGTGTCAGGAGCGTGGTGCCGACGACCTCGTCATCAGCGGCGATCGCAACGACACCTTTGCTGAGGTCCAGGGCGACTTTCCAATCCTCCGGGCGATGAGGCCAGCCGGCCTCCTGCGACAGGCGGACGGCAGCGTCCAAATGTTCGGGACCGAAAGGCCTGATTTCTATCTGTCGCTCCTGCATGGCGCTCCTCGCATTTCTTTTGTCCAAGTGTCGGAGCGTCGGTGCCGGAAGATTCTCTGAAGGCGATGTCCTTGACGGTATCTTTCGCCGTAGCTGCTTACCCTTGCCGCATGTTATGCCGTCACCTTGCCGACGGCGGTCGCGAAAGTGGGAGCGAAAGGCGTCTTCGCCGGTCGTCCCTGCAAGCAAATGCCAAACGGACGCCGCTATACGAAACTTTCTGCTCCGAACCGCGCAAAATCAGTGGGCTCACGCGCCGAAAGCAATCCTATTATCGTGTTCTCCACCAATCGCCTCGAGGGGCAGCACGTAAGGACGAAGCGCATGGCCACCTTCCGCCCGAAATATATTACCTTCGATTGCTACGGCACGCTGACCAATTTCCAGATGGCGGAAGCTGCCCGTGACCTTTATGGCGATCGTCTCGATGAACAGGCCATGCTGCAGTTCATCAAGAATTTCGCTGCCTACCGGCTCGACGAGATCATGGGGGACTGGAAGCCTTACGCGGAAGTCGTGCATAATTCGCTCGAGCGGACCTGCAAGCGCAACGCTGTCGCTTTCAAGGAAGAAGACGCCAGGATGGTTTACGAGCGCGTCCCCACCTGGGGGCCGCATGCCGACGTTCCGGTGGGCCTTGCCAAGGTGGCGAAGGAAATTCCGCTCGTCATCCTGTCGAACGCGATGAATAGCCAGATCATGTCAAATGTCGCAAAGCTCGGCGCGCCCTTCCATGCCGTCTACACGGCAGAGCAGGCCAATGCCTATAAGCCTCGCTTCCAGGCCTTCGAATATATGTTCGACATGCTGGGCTGCGGCCCGGAGGACATCCTGCACTGCTCGTCTTCCTTCCGCTATGACCTCATGTCGGCTCATGACCTCGGCATCAAGAACAAGGTCTGGGTCAATCGTGGCCACGAACCCGCCAATCCCTATTACGGCTATGTCGAGATCGCCGACATTTCCGGTCTGCCCGGCGTCGTGGGGCTCTGAGAAAGGGCAGCCAGATGAAATATTCCTCCTATTGGCACGATACGGCGCCACGCTTCGAGGGTGCGGCTGCCGGCCCGATCGAAGGCCACTATGACGTCGTCGTCGTGGGTGGCGGCTTCACCGGGCTTGGCGCTGCCCGCCAGCTCGCTATCGCTGGCGCGAAGGTCCTGGTTCTGGAGGCCGAGACCGTCGGTTTCGGGGCGTCCGGGCGCAATGGCGGCCATCTGAACAATGGCCTGGCGCATAGTTACATTGCGGCAAAGGCGGAGTTGGGCAAGGAGCGGGCCATCGCGCTCTATCATGCGTTGGACGCTTCGATCGACACGCTCGCAACTATCATCGCGGAAGAAGGGATCGACTGCAATTTCCGTCGCGCGGGCAAGCTGAAGCTTGCCTCCAAGCCGCAGCATTTCGAGGGCCTGGCCAGGAATTTCGAGGCGGTGCATGCCGAAGTCGATCCCGATACCGCGCTGCTGTCCGCCACCGATCTCAAGGATGAGATCGGTTCGCCGTTTCATGGCGCGATGCTCTCGAAGAAGAGCGCCATGATGCATATGGGCCGCTATGTCGTCGGTTTGGCCGAGGCGGCAAGGAGACGCGGCGCGGTCATCGTGGAAGGCGCCGCCGTGACGGAACGCAGCCAGGCCGGCGGCAGGCACGTGCTGAAGACCAGCAAAGGCACCGTTACGGCAGATCAGGTCATGATCGCGACCGGCGCTTATACGACAGCCAATTTCAGTTACTTCCGCCGCCGGATCATGGCGGTCGGCAGTTTCATCGTCGCGACCCGGCCGTTGACGGACGGAGAAGTTGCCTCGGCAATGCCGGGCAACCGCACTTGCGTGAACACGATGAACATCGGCAACTACTGGCGCCTGTCACCCGACAACCGGCTGATCTTCGGAGGGCGTGCCCGCTTCTCCGCGACGTCGGACCAGCGCTCCGACGCCAGGAGCGGCGCGATCCTTCGCGAAAGCCTCGCCCGCATATTTCCCCAGCTCGCCGGGGTCGAGATCGATTACTGCTGGGGCGGTCTCGTCGATATTACCAAGGATCGCTATCCGCGTGCCGGGTATCATGACGGCATCTGGTACGCCATGGGCTATTCCGGTCACGGCGCGCAGCTTTCCACGCATCTCGGCATGACGATTGCCGATGCGATCCTGGGAAGACCCGATCGCAATCCGCTCAAGGGGCTCGATTGGCCGGCCGTTCCCGGCCATTTCGGCAAGCCGTGGTTCCTGCCCTTGGTCGGCCTGTATTACAAGACGCTCGACAGATTTCAGTGATATCGGCCGACGGCGGGCTTTGACGACATCATCAACGCAAAAAGAAAGGGATCGCGTTTGCGACCCCTTTTCAGTCTGAGACGCGACAACTCAGTTGAGGCCGCCGATATGGAAGGCCTTTGTTTCCAGATACTCCTCAATGCCGAGCTGCGAGCCTTCGCGCCCGAGGCCCGATTGCTTGACGCCGCCGAACGGTGCAACTTCGGTGGAGATCAAGCCGGTATTGAGGCCAACCATGCCGAATTCGAGCGCTTCGCCCACTCTCCATGCGCGCTTCAGGCTCTCGGTGTAGAAATAGGCCGCAAGCCCGTATGGCGTGCCATTGGCAATAGCGATCGCCTCTTCTTCCGTCTCGAAGCGGAAGAGCGGCGCGACCGGTCCGAAGGTCTCCTCGGCGGCGAGTTGCATGCCGGTGGTGGCCCCGGTCAGGACGATCGGCGCGGTATATTGCGGACCGGCCGGCAGGTCTCGCCTGGCTGTGACGATCGTTGCGCCCTTTGAAAGCGCATCGCCGACATGGCGGTTGATCTTGGCGATCGCCGCCTCGTTGATCATCGGACCGATCGCAACGCCGGCTTCGGTGCCCGGACCGACCTTCATGGCATCGACGCGGGCGGCTAGCTTCTTGGCGAAAGCATCGTAGACGCCGGCCTGGACCAGGATGCGGTTGGCGCAAACGCAGGTCTGACCGCCGTTGCGGAACTTGGAGACGATCGCTCCCTCCACCGCAAGGTCGAGATCCGCGTCGTCGAAGACGATGAAGGGAGCATTGCCGCCGAGCTCCAGGGAAAGCCGCTTGATGCTGCTGGCTGCTCCGCGCATCAGCAGCGAGCCGACGGGTGTAGAGCCGGTGAAGGAAATCTTGCGCACGGTCGGGTTGGCAAGAATCTCAGCGCCGATCTCGGATGGCATGCCGGTGACGATATTGATGATCCCGGCTGGTATCCCAGCCATTTCTGCAAGCACGCCGAGCGCCAGGGCCGAGTAGGGGGTGAATTCGGAGGGCTTCACCACGACCGTGCAGCCGGCCGCAAGCGCCGGCGCAAGCTTGCGCGTGATCATCGCATTCGGGAAATTCCAGGGTGTGATGATGCCGCAAACGCCGACAGGCTCCTTGAGCACAACGATGCGGCGGTCTGGTGTCGGCGAGGGAATGGTCTGGCCGCCGATGCGGCGGGCTTCTTCGGCGAACCATTTGACGAAGGAGGCGCCATAGCGGATTTCGCCACGGGCTTCATCAAGCGGCTTGCCCTGTTCGACCGTCAGGATCAGCGCGAGATCATCGATATGCTCGAGCATCAGATCATGCCAGGCTTCGAGCCGCGCCGCGCGCTCTGCATGGGTGCGCTTCTTCCAGGGGCCATAGGCTGCCTCGGCGGCTTCGATTGCCGCGCGGGTCTCATCGCCGCCCATGTCCGGCACGGTTCCGATGACGGCCTGCGTGGCCGGATCGACAACGGCAACCGTCTTGCCCGAACGGGCGGAAAGCCAGTCGCCACCGATCAGTGCCTGCTCACGGAACAGGGATGACAATTTCAGATTTTGCACGTTCGGATCCTCGATGAGACTTCAGATTGCTGCGAGCAACGCGGCCGTGATCGCGTCGGTCCGGTCTTTGCCCGGGACCGTGCCGATGCCGCTTGCGGTTGTCGCCTCGATCGCCGCCATGACGGCATTTGCCGCGGCCCGCTCGCCCAGATGCTCGAGCATCATGGCGCCGGACCACACAGTTGCGATCGGGTTGGCGATGCCGAGATGGGCAATATCGGGCGCTGACCCATGCACGGGTTCGAACATCGAGGGAGCGCTCCGCTCCGGGTTGATATTGGCCGATGCCGCGAAACCGAGACCGCCCTGGATCGCTGCGCCGAGATCCGTGAGGATGTCGCCGAAGAGGTTGGATGCGACGACCACGTCAAGGCTTTCCGGCGCCATCACCATGCGGGCCGCCATGGCATCGATGTGATAGCTCGTGACCTCGACATCCGGATAATCCTGCGCGAGCTGCCGGGTAATTTCGTCCCAGAAGACCATCGAATGCTTCTGGGCATTGGATTTCGTCACCGAAGCGAGCTTGCCGCGCCGGGTCCTTGCCTGCTCGAAGGCGAAACGCAGGATGCGTTCGACACCCTTGCGAGTGAAGATCGACGTCTCGACCGCGACTTCGTCTGATGTGCCCTGATGAATGCGGCCGCCGGCGCCGGAATATTCGCCCTCGGTATTTTCGCGAATGCAGAGAATGTCGAAGGCGGTAGCCTTGAGCGGCCCCTGGACACCTGGCAGCAGGCGGTGCGGGCGAATGTTGGCATATTGCACGAAGTTCTTGCGGATCGGCAGCAGCAGTCCGTGCAGAGACACCGAATCCGGCACCTCGGCCGGCCAGCCGACGGCTCCGAGCAGGATGGCATCGAAACCGCGCAGCGCCTCGATGCCATCGGCGGGCATCATGATGCCGGTTTCCTTGTAGAAGGCGCAGGACCAAGGAAATTCAGTGCCGTCGAGCGTGAAGCTGCCGGCGCCTGCCGCCTTTTGCAGAACCGACCAAGCGGCGGCGGTCATGTCGCGACCGATGCCGTCACCCGGGATCAATGCGATCTTGTAGGTTTTCATGTTCAGTGTCCTCAAAGACTGATCAAAACGCTCTTGCTCTTGCGATTGGCCTGGAATGCCTCCCGGCCGAGATCCTTGCCGATACCGGACTGCTTGTAGCCACCGGTCGGCAGGATGTGGTCGCGTGAGCGGCTATAGCGGTTGACCCAGATGGTGCCGGCTTGCAGACGGCGGGTCAGCCGGATGGCGCGCGAGAGGTCGCGGGTGAAGAGGCCTGCGGCGAGCCCATAGCTCGGATGGTCGGCAAGCTGCAGGGCTTCCTCTTCGTCGTCGAATGTCTGGAGCGTCAGCACCGGGCCGAAGATCTCCTCGATGATGGCCGGAGAATTCCGATCGACCCCGGCTATCAGTGTCGGAGCGTAGAAATAGCCCGGTGCGTCCATGCGCGTGCCGCCTGCAAGGCATTCTCCGCCGGCTTCGACAGTGGCGGAGACGATCGCATCGATACGCTGTCTCTGCTTTTCCGAAATGATGGGGGAGTAGCGGCTTGCGGCATCCCAGGTAGGACCGGGGACAACGCCCCTCATCCGATTCCGGATGGCCTCGATCAGTTCGGCCGCTATCCTTTTCTCGACGATCAGCCGCGATCCGGCCACGCAGGCCTGGCCGGCATTGCCGATGATGCTGGCCGCGACGGCCGCGGCGGCCTTGTCGAGGTCCGCATCGGCAAAGACGATCTGGGGGCTCTTGCCGCCAAGCTCAAGCGTCATCGGCTTGACGCCTGTGCGGGCGATGTTCTCCATGATGGCCGATCCAGCTCGGGTCGAGCCGGTAAAGCTGATCTTGGCGATATTGGGATGGCCAGTCATCGCTTGGCCGGTCGTTGCGCCATCACCCAGCACCACATTGATCAGGCCGGCCGGAAGGCCGGCACGCACGGCGAGCTGAGCCAAATAGATGGATGAAAACGGCGTCATTTCGGACGGCTTCAGGACAACGGCGTTTCCGGCGGCCAGCGCCGGTGCGAGTTTCCAGGCGGCCATGTTGACCGGAAAATTCCAGGGCGTGATAGCGCCCACCACCCCATAGGGCTCGGTCATGATCATGCCGAGATTGCCGTCGTCGGTCGGCACGAGATCGCTGCCTTCCTTGTCGGCGAATTCGGCAAAGAAGCGGATCTGCTCTGCCGAAATCGCGATGTCGCCCTCGACAAGCTGGCCTACGGGCCGCGTCGAAGCGACCGCTTCCAGCCGGGCCAGCCTTTCGGCCTCCTCTTCGATGAGATCGGCCCAGCGATGAAGCACGTTCAGGCGCTCGCGCGGGCGCACGCCACCCCAGTTGCTTTCCTTCAACGCGGCCTTGGCCGTCTGTACAGCCTGATCGACAACGGAGGCGTCCGCGACCGGGCATTCGGCATAGGCCTTGCCATCGGAGGGACGGTGCATCGGAATGACCCCGTCCGCAGCACGGAAGTTGCCGCCGATAAAATGTCCGACGGGAAGTGAAAGACTGTCGGGATCGAAGCTCAGGTCCATAATGATACCTCCGGTCAATTTACCGAGATGCTATAGGATCGGCGAAGTAGCTTGGTCCGATCGCATCGGCTGCCACGGCGGAAAAACCTGTTTTGGGGCGGTCCGGCAGCGTAATCTTTGGCCGGGCCGGATGCGGCGCCTGACGGCTGCGCCGAGGCGGGAAAGTTCAAGGGGTAACGGTCACGTAGATCTTGCGGACCGTCTCGATCGTCTTCCAGGTTCCGACGAAGCCCGGCTTCATGACGAAGCTGTCACCCGCCCTATAGACGACGGGTTCGCCGCCTTCCGGCGTCAGTTCGACGACACCGGAGAGGATGTGGCAGAATTCGAAGGTTTCACCCTTGATCGAACGGCTGACACCGGGTGTGGCCTCCCATACGCCGGTGTGCACCGTCTCGTTGCGGGCGCTATCCTGTGCCCAGGTCTTGAGCTTCGGATCGCCGGAGATCAGCCGTTCGGGAGCGACGACGTTTTCGCGCGGCGCGAAGGAGGGGTTGGGATCAATCGTCTTCAGGAGGGACATCGGTTTCCTTTCGAGTTGGCGATCAGTAGCCGCGGCGGCGATCGACGAGGCCGAGCGGGTCCAAGCCCGCCTGGATCCTCTTGATATTGTCGATGACGGCGCGCGCGGCACTGTGAGGCTGGGTGACGCTTGCGACATGCGGCGTCAGCAGAATGCGGTCGTGGTTCCAGAACGGATGTCCGGCGGGCAGCGGTTCGGGATCGGTTACATCGATCACGACACCGGCAAGCCGACCGCTGTCGAGCGCGGCCAGGAGATCTTCCGGAACGAGCTGCGGTCCGCGGCCGACATGCACGAGACCCGCACCCTGCGGCAGCTTCTCGAAGAGTTCGGCGTTGAGAAAACCGCGGGTCTCGTCGGTCAGCGGCAGAAGGCAGATCAGGATATCGGCCATGGAAAGCATAATCTCGAGTCCTGCTTCGCCGGCAAAACAGGCAACGCCTTCCAGTTCGCGTTGATGGCGGCTCCAGCCTGAAAGCACAAAGCCGAACGGTTTCAGCCTTTCAAGCACGGCCTGCCCGAGGTTTCCGAGCCCCAGCACGCCGATGCGGCATTCGCTTGCCTGAACCTGCGGCAAGGCACTCCAGATCTGACGGCGCTGCTGGTTGAGATAGGCCGGCAGATTGCGGTGGAGCACGAGGACGCCAAGCGTCACATATTCCTGCATCATGCGGGTGATGCCGTCTTCGACCATCCGGACGACTTTTACGTGAGCGGGGATCTCAGCCGCATAGAATTGGTCGATGCCGGCGCCGATAGAAAACAGCACTTCCAGATTGCGGTAGCGCGGCAAGTCGTCCGGGACGGTCCAGGTGATCAGATACCGCACGGCATCAGGGTCAACGGACGCCGGATCCATGGAAAAGGGGACATCCGGCAGCTCGCGGGCGAAGGCCTCCTGGAAGATATGACCGCGGCGGGCATCCGAATTGAAAAGGAAGGTCATGGATTGTCTATCCTTAGATCTTGCTAGGTCATACCAGGCAACGGCGGCCGAGAGCCTCGATCATGGCCTGGCAGGCGGCGAGTTCGTCCATGAGGATGAATTCGTTCGGCTTGTGTGCGCGGCCGATGTCGCCCGGACCGCAAATGATCGCCTCGAGGCCGGCGCGCTGGTAGAGCCCGGCTTCGGTGCCGTAACTGACGGCCGCCAGGGGCTCCATGCCCGTGAGCTCGGTCAGCAGACCGGCAAGAGGGGCGGTCCGTGAAAGGGAGAGGGCGGGATAGGAGCTCAGCTCCTCCCATTGGATTTGGAATCCCCGATGCTCAAGCTCGGCAGCGGTCTCGCGCACCGGCAAGAGCAGTGCTTCGGGGTCTGCGCTGGAAATTGCCCGTGCTTCGACCTCGAGCATGCAGAGATCCGGAATGATGTTGAGGGCCTGCCCGCCGTGAATGGTACCGACCGAGACCGACGAATAAGGCGGCTCGAACTCCGCTTCGAATGGTCCTTGGGCAAGAGCATGGGCGGTCGAAACGGCGGCCTGCAAGACCTCGGCCGCGGCGTGAATGGCGTTGAGGCCGAGGTCGGGCCGCGACGAATGACCGGAGCGCCCCTTCAGGGTGATGCGCGCGGCCGATTTTCCCTTATGCGCAAGGATGGCCTGCATGTTGCTGGGTTCCCCGACGATGACGCCGAGCGGCGTTTCGCACAGCTCCGGCAGGCGCGCAATGAGATGCGGCACGCCGCGGCAGCCGGCTTCCTCGTCATAGGAAAAGGCAAAATGGATCGGCCTTGCGAGAGGGCTTGCCGCGAGCATCGGCGCGGCCGCCAGGGACGCGGCCAGAAAGCCCTTCATGTCGCTGGTGCCGCGACCATGCAGCCTCTCGCCATCGACCCGCAGCACGAAGGGATCGCTCGTCCATCCCGTCTCGTTGGCCGGTACGACATCCATGTGACCGGAGAGGACATAACCCGGTTTGTCGCGTGGGCCGATCGTCGCAAAAAGGTTCGATCTGTCACCCTCGGGACCTGCAAGGACATCAACCGTGGCTCCGAAGGACTTCAGATAGGTGCCGATCCACTCCACGATTTCAGCGTTCGGCCTTCCAACGACAAAATCGAGGCCGACCAGTTTTGCCAGAATGTCCGATGCCTGCATGGGTATTGCCGATCTCCGGTTGCCGTTTTCGTCTGCGCCAGCCACGCCTTGATCAAAGGAAGTTAAGCGTCCGTCAGAAGAATACCTGCCGAAAGCGCGGCTCATACGGTCAATTCTTGCGCTGGTATTTGCATACGCAGTGAAATGTTTTGCGAAGTCTCGGCTAAGGTCGCCAAAGCATGATGCCGGCTCGCGCCAATATGCAGCTGGAAGATTGGATGGCGGCTGGACCACGAATGGATACAAAAGTACCCGAAAAACTGCATGTCGATGCATTCGAACTGCGCTTTGCCGACATTGCAGACGTCCCTCTATCACAGCTGCAGGCCCTCTCGATGTCGGTCGGGTGGCCGCATCGATCGCAGGACTGGCAGCATCTGCGGGATGTCGGCCGCGGCTTCGTGGCGCTTGACGAAATCGGCAGGGTTTCCGGCTCGACCATGTGGTTTCCGCATGGAGAGCATTTCGCCACATTCGGCATGCTGATCACCGCGCCGCGCCTGCAGACGAATGGTACGGCCGAGTGGCTCGTCAAGAGGATGTTGGCCGAATGCCATCAGGAACGATTAAGGCTGAATGCGACAAGAGCAGCGCGCCGGATGTGCGCAACGCTCGGATTCATGCCGCAACAGACGGTCTTTCAGTGTCAGGGGGAGGTGCTGTCCGTGCCCGAGGTCGGCGGCATCAAGCCGGGGCTCGAGCTGAGGCGGCTCGAACGCAATGATCTGGATGCAGTTTCGGCCCTGGACGAGCCTGCTTTCGGTACGCTGCGCTACCAGCACCTCCTGCGATTGTTCGAAAGCTCTATCTGCTACGGCCTTTATGATGGTGGGACGCTGATGGCTTATTCCATGCGCCGTCGGTTTGGCCGCGGCCATGTCGTCGGTCCCGTCGTTGCTTATTGTGAGGAAGATGCAATTTCCGTCGTTCATCCGCATGTCGTCGCGCATGTCGGCAGTTTTCTTCGGCTCGACACCCATTTCGATACCGGCCTGTTCGCCGGTTTTGTCCAGCAAAGCGGAATGTCCGTCTTTGACACTGTGACGACCATGATTTCTTCCGAAGCCGCCGCCTATGCCCGCTACAACACTGGTTCTCCGGTCGTTTTTGCACTCGCGTCGCAATCTTTCGGATAATCGCGTCCGGCTTGCAAAACTCCCGCTCATGATACCCCTGCATCATCAGCAAGCGCTGGATTGATCAGTTTGAAAACATTACAGGTTGACATTCGTCCGGAGGGTGAAGCCGGGGGGAAGCTTGGCGTTTGACTTGAGCAGACCGCGCGCAGGAAACCGCGACGACGATAAGAACAAGCATCGGGAAGAACAAGCATGGGGTCGATCAGCCGCAGCCATAAAGTCGCCGCTCTATGGTCAGCCGATCGCCGCGCTATTGCCTTATAGAAAACGTCTGACGGTCACATTGTCGCCGGATCGTTCTTCAACCGTAGAGCCGGATGATTTTAGGCCGAAACGACCTAGAATCCGAATCCGCTCTAGAATCGAAGAAATAGAGCATGACGCCGTCCGGAAACCGCGCACACTTTTCGGCGTCATGCTCTAAACCGCGGCTAAAAATCAATGCGATATGCCGCCATTCGCTCTACGCCGTCAAAGAGGTGTTTCCCCCGCGCTCCCAAAGAGGAATGAACATGATCACTCGTTATATCCCTGCCGCATCGCTGACTGCCGCGGTCTTGAGCTTGATGCTTCTCAACAATCCTGCCTCTGCACAGCAGGCAACGCCAGACAAGCAATCTGCCCAAACGCAACCCGATAGCAACGGTACGGCTGCCGCCGTCAGCGACCAAAAGATCGAAGCCTTTGCGGTTGCCTATCTCCAGGTGGACAAGATCAGGCAGGAATATTCGGCCAAGATCGGAGCGACCTCTGATCCAACGGCAAAGCAACAGCTGCAGACCGAGGCAAGCAAGCAGATGGTGCAGGCTGTTCAGACCTCTCCCGGCATGTCGGTAGACGAATACAACTCAATTTTGACGGCTGCAAAGAAGGATCCGGCGCTCGTCAAGAAGGTTCAGGACAAGATTCAGAAAGCGGCGCCTGCACAACAGCCCGCACAGCAGTAGGCAACGCCGAGATCACCGAACAGCTGATCTGCACCACCGAGGCCGCGCCATTCAGCAATCTTGGCGCGGCGTTGAATAGGATTTCTTCTTCGATGCCGGAATAGACTGACATCTGCCTGGCTGCCGCCATGACCACGGCAGGCATCAGGCCTTCTTGAGGCGCTTTCGAAGAATGACCAAAGTCAGGCCGGCCAGGGATGCAAGGGCTGCGCCGGCGACGAAGGTGCTGTCAGGTCCGATCCATTCCCAGAGCCCGCCGGCAAGGATACTGGCGCATAACAACGTGATCCCCGAAACGAGATTGAAGACCCCGAAGGCCGTTCCCCGCAGATAGTCCGGAGAAGCGTCCGCGACCAATGCCGCGAAGATTCCCTGGGTGCAGCCCATGTGCAGGCCCCAGAGCAGCACGCCGAGCGTGAGGCCGGCAAATCCGGGCATGAAAGCCAACGCCAGATCGGCTGCGACCAGAAGCCCGATGCCGATCAAAAGCAACGTGACCCGCTCGAACCGGTCGGCAAGTATTCCGACGGGATATGCGGATATCGAATAGACGAAATTCATGCCGATCAGCACGAGCGGAATCAGCATGACGGGCATGTCGAGGTCCTTGGCATCGAGCAGCAGAAAGGCCTCGCTGAAGCGTGCCAGCGTAAAGATCGCCGCAACCCCCGTCACGAGCCAGTATGGGCTTGGAAGCCGCAGAAGGTCGGCTTTCCGCAACGGAAATTTCGTGCTGCCGCTGCCGGGTGCTTTCGCAGGCTCCTTGACGAAGAAAAGGATGAGGCCGACTGCCACGCATGCGGGGATGACGGCAATCCAGAAAACCGTGCCGAACTGATCGGATGTCCACCACATGAGAAGCAGCGCGAGCGTTGGGCCGAGGAAGGCGCCGACCGTGTCCAAAGACTGCCGCAGTCCGAAGCTTGCGCCGCGAACTTCCGGTGGCGAAATATCCGCAATCAGGGCATCCCGTGGCGCGCCGCGAATGCCTTTGCCGATACGGTCGATGAAGCGTGCCGCGATCAGCCAGCCGATCGACGGCGCAATCGGAAAAATCGGCTTGGTCAGTGCGGCCATCCCGTACCCCAGCAAGACCAGGAGTTTTCGCTTGCCGAGCCAGTCGCTTATGGCCCCGGAGAATACTTTCGTGATTGCGGCGGTCGCCTCCGCGATGCCTTCGATGATGCCGACGGAAAGCGTCGAGGCGCCAAGAACGGTGACCATATAGACAGGGAGCAGGGCGTGGATCATCTCGGAGGAGACGTCCATAAAGAGCGAGACGAAGCCCAATGCCCAGACGCCACCTGGTATTGCTGGCGCCGGTTGTCGGCCTTTTCCCGTCACATCGGCCATCGGAAGGTCCTTTCGGTGCATCTTGTTCAACCGCCCCTGTTCTCTTCGTTGGCTTCGAAAACCTGGCGCGCGTAGTCATCGAGCAAGGCCTCGCAGTTTCTGAGCTTCTCGGCCGCCGACATCGCAAGCTGCGCGCCGTAGAAATCGAGCTTCCTGATCCGCTCAAACCATTCCTGGAGCTTTTTCAGGTCCGTGTCTTCTTCTTCCAATTCGGCATATGTGAACTTCTGCTGCGATATTTCCTTGGCGATTTCCGCCTCGAAGTCGTCGCAGCGGCCGATGAACTCCCGATAGAGTTCATCGCGGTCCGCATTGAAGCGTTCGCTCACCTTGTTTAGCTGTGCATCATCGAGTGGGGCCGAGTCCAAGAGTACGGACTCACCGCCCATCTCTGAAATATCCAGTTCCGACATTTTTATCCGCCGAAGATTCTCGTCGGTACGCGGCAGGAGACAAACCCCGTTCTGAAGGTAGATCGCGCCCAGTCCTTTGAGGCGTCGCCATAGCGCAACCCTGCGTGCGGCGGGCTCGGCTGGTACCTTATAGGTGAGCAGAATCCATTGGCTCAAGCCGTTTCTCCATTTTGTTACGACCGTTACAGTCTATCCGTGCTGTAGCAGCCTTGCAATGCCGCGGTCAACCGGGGCCGGGAAACCAGGCGTGCCTTTGAAGCATGGCAATCCGCATCCTTCGGCGCGGGCGCAGGCACAGGAAAGCACCGATCCAGGGGCGACGCATGTTCGAGATTTCCATGCGACGGCACCGGAAGTGGGCATCGACATCACCCGACACTTGACCATATCCTCTCCAGGAGGATAGGAGAATTCGGCTCGGTGGTTGCTGGACGGCCGATTGCAGCGAGGATTTGATGTTCACGACGATAAAGCATTGGCTTGGTTTTGGCTCTCACGACCATGATCATGGTGGCCACAGCCACGGGTCTCACGGCCACTCTCACGGCGATGCCGGAGGTCACGGCCATACCCACGGAGTCGTCGATCCAAGCATTGCGACTTCGGAACGGGGAATATGGGCCATCAAATGGTCCTTCGCCATTCTGGCAATCACGGCAATCCTGCAGTTGATCGTCGTGTTCGCATCCGGCTCGGTGGCGCTGCTGGCGGACACGATCCACAATGTCGGGGACGCGACGACAGCCATTCCGCTCTGGATTGCCTTCGTTCTGGTGCGGCGTCCGCCCACTGCCGGGTTCAACTACGGCCTGGGCCGCGTCGAGGACCTAGCGGGCATGGTGATCGTTCTCATCATTCTGTTCAGCGCGGTCGTGGCGGGCTACGAGGCCGTCAGCCGCCTCATTCACCCGCAGCCGGTCACTCAGCTCGGCTGGGTGACTGCGGCAGGGATCATCGGTTTCCTCGGGAACGAGATCGTGGCGATCTTCCGCATCAAGGTCGGCCGCGAGATGAACAGTGCCGCATTGATTGCAGACGGCTATCATGCGCGAACCGACGGGCTGACGAGCCTTGCAGTCGTGTTGGGCGCCTTCGGGGTCTGGCTCGGCTTTCCGCTTGCCGATCCAATCATCGGCCTTCTCATTACCATCGCGATCTTCGGCATCGTCTGGCAGTCGGCTCGTGCAGTCATCACCCGAAGCCTCGATGGCATCGAGCCGAGCGTCGCCGACGAAGTACGCCATGCCGCGGAACATGTACACGGCATCCGGCGGATCACCGATGTCAAGGCCCGCTGGCTGGGCCACAAGCTGCATGCCGACATGACGATTGCCGTCGATGACGCCATGTCGATCGCCGAGGCAAACGGTATCGCGCTCGCCCTGCGGGAGGAGCTGCATGCCCATCTCGCACCTCTTGGCAGCGCGACGATCCAGTTCGACACGGCGGGTGCTTCCGCCACGGTCGCAAGGCACGGCGACCATGAACATCATGGGCATCATCATGCTCCTGCCCCCTTTGCCGTCAGCTCCTCGTTGGCGACCGGACTTCTGGAAATTGTCGATACGCCGGATGGCGAGCGCATGAGGCTGTCCGTTGCCAGCCATGCGCATGGCCTGCAGGCGGTCGTCAACATCAAGCGGCTGGGCGACGCGATCGAGACGTTGACTCTGTCGCCGTCTCAAGCAGATCATCATGCCATGCTGAGTGCCGAGGCTCCGGCCGAGCCGCACGAGTTCGACGCGGAACTCGTCCTTTCGGCGGACGGCAAGGTTGAAGTCCTGCCATTCCGGATGGAGGAGCCGGAGGGGCATCATCATTGAGCCTGCTGGAAACCGGGCCGGCACAAACGCAAGCCTTTATTGTCTGAGGAACACAAGAAGCGTCGGCCGGTTGCCTTGGCATGGCCTGTCATGTGGCATGGCTGCTCGCATATTCAGGCGGCAAAGTGGCGACAATTGCGGCGATGGAATTTGTTGCTGCGCGCGGCGGAGGATCCGGCAATCCGAGCGGTGCCGCGTGATCAGCATCAAAGCACCGCGGCGTTCCTACCCATCCTTCCAA